>JANPJN010000363.1:0-6980 GCA_031425515.1 Acidobacteriota bacterium
GGGGCGAAGCGGGGCTGGCGCTGATACGGACGCTGTCGCGCCTGGAGCAGCAGGCCCCGATCCTGTTCGCGGGTGCTGGGCAGCGCGAGCTGATGGCGCGCGCCGTATCGGAGCTCCACCTCGATCCCGCGCGCCTGCTGGGAACCGCGCCGCTGGCGTTGGAGTCCGGGCTCCGCGCCATCGCCGGGCTCATGGCCGATGCCTCCGGCGTCGAGGTTTCTCTCCGGGTCGTCGGGGTGCCGCCGGCGGATGCGGTCGTGGCGTGGGAAGAGGCGAGCGTCTTCGGGCAACCGCTGTCGGCCCATCTCGCGGCGCACGAGATCTCGGGGCTGACCCAACGCATCCCCGGCCTGTGGCCGCCGGGCCCCTACGCGCTGGCGTCGGCCGCGGTGCGGGTGGCCGAAGCCGCGACGACGGGCTCGCGGCGCCGGTTCTCCTGTTTCGTGGCGCTCGGGAGAGGGGCGGTCGTGGCGTTGCCGGTGGAGGTGGGCGAACGCGGAGCGAACCGCATCCTCGAGCCGTCCCTCACGCGGCAGGAACGTACGAGGCTCGAGAATGCGATCGAGAGCGGGCGGTTCTAGTTTTCCGCCTCGCGGGTGTGCATCGACAGGCCGCCGGCGAATTCCCCCAGGTGCTCGCGGAGAATCAGCCGGCCCCTGTGCAGGCGGGACTTCAGCGTCTGCGGCTTCACCCGCAGCACGGCGCTCGCCTCTTCGGTAGAGAGCCCGTTGATGTCGCGCAGAATCACGGGGACGCGATACACCTCCGGAAGCTGCGTGAGCGCCGACACGAGACGCTTTCGCATCTCCGCACGAAGCACGCGGTCATCCGCGAGCGAGGACCAGTCGGCGGGCTCGTGCGGCTGCGGACGATCCGACGGGGCGTCGGTCGACAGGATCTCCTGGCGCGACACTTCGTGCGGACGCCTGAACCGGCCGTTCCGCAGCCGTGACATCGACGTGTTGAACGTGATCCGATAGATCCAGGAGGACAGCGCCGCGTCGCCGCGGAACGCATCAATCTTCCGGTGGACCTTCATCAGGACGTCCTGGGTGACCTCTTCGGCATCTTCCCAATTCTTCAGATATCGAAAGGCAAGCTGGTGGATGCGCGGTCCATAGGTCGATGCGAGATCGACAACGGCCGAACCGTCCCCCGCCTGCATCCTGCCGATTAACTCCTGCTCTTCCGGCTGACGCATCTGGGGCCTCCACGAAACAGAACACCGCAGTGCCCGATCCTATTCCGTGGAACTTGCCCGCGTCTGCCATCAACCCCAGACCAACAGCCCTAACCTTCTTATTTGGAATGTTTTATGGACGAGCACAAGTCCGGCCCGGTATCCAGCTCATCGAGTCCAGCCGACCTTCACCCCGGGGTTGTCAGGGCTGGGCGGTGGTGTCAAAAACAGCCTCAAAGGCCGCGATAACCGCCGACTCCACGTCGGCCATCCGAACAGGGGCACCGATGAGCTTGTCGATGGAGGTCACCCCCTTGCCGGCGAGCCCGCAGGGAACGATCAGGGCGAAATGTTCGAGGTCGGTCGTGACGTTGAGGGCGAAGCCATGGCTCGTGACCCACCGCGCGATGCGCACGCCAATGGCCGCGAGCTTCGTGTCGCCGACCCACACGCCGGTGAGCCCGGTGGACCGGCCCGCCGCGATCCCGAAGCGGCCGACGGCATGGATCAGGACCTCCTCCAGATCCCGGACGTACCGATGCACATCGCGGCGATCGGGCGACAGATCGATGATGGGATACCCGACGAGCTGCCCCGGTCCGTGATAGGTCACGTCGCCGCCGCGCCCGGTCTCGACCACCTCGACCCCTGCTGCCGCCAGGCGCTCCGGCGTTTCCAGCACGTGCGAGCGGTCGTGCCGCGCCTTGACGCCAACCGTGATGACGGGTGGGTGCTCGAGCAGCAGAAGTTGATCGGGGATCGCGCCGGCCTTGCGTTGTTCGACGAGCCGCTGCTGAATCGCCAGCCCCTCGGCATACGGCACCAGACCGAGGCGTTGCACCTGGAGCCGCCGGCCGGCCCCGGTGCTTCGCTCCGGAGGACTACTGGAGCCAGGCTTCATCGAAGTGCTCGATGCGCTCCTTGAAGAAGGTCAGGAACCGGCCTGCGTCCGCGCCGTCCACGAGCCGGTGATCGTAGCCGAGCGTGATGTGGCACATCGGCCGGATCGCAATGGCGTCGCCCAGGACCACGGCGCGCTTCTCGATGGCGCCGACCCCCATGATCGCGGCCTGCGGCTGATTGATGAGCGGCAGGCCGTAGAGCGCCCCGAAGATCCCGGGGTTGGTGATCGTGAAGGTGCCCCCCTGCACTTCCTCGGGCACCAGCTTCTTCGAACGCGCCCGCTGGGCCAGGTCGTCGATGGCGCGGCTGAGCCCCAGCATGTTCTTCTCGTCCGCATTCCGGATCACGGGCACGATGAGGCCGTTCTCGAGCGCGACCGCGATGCCGAGATTGATGTCTTTCTTGTAAACGATGTTGTCGCCGTCCACCGACGCGTTGACGATCGGGAACTCACGCAGGGCCTCGACGGCAGCTCTGGCGATGAAGGCCGTGAACGTGAGCTTCGACCCGGCCGACTCGTAGGCGGCCTTGCGTTGCTCCCTGAGCGCGCTGACCTTCGCGAAGTTGACCTCGTAGACCGAGTACACGTGCGGCGATGTCCTGGCGCTCAGCACCATGTGCTCGGCGATCTTCCGGCGCATCACCGTCATCGGCACGATCTGCACGTGCTCGCCCGGCTGGAACACCGGTCGTGCGGCTGCGGCGGGCCGCGCCACGCGCGGCGACTCGCCGGAGGAACGGCCGGACTCGATGAAGCCGAGGATGTCCTGCTTCGTGACGCGTCCGCTCAATCCGCTGCCCGGGATCCGGCCGATGTCGATGTTGTGATCACGGGCGATGCGGCGCACCAGCGGCGACGACTTCTGCCGCCGCAGTTCGTCCCTGGTCGCCTCGACGATGCGCGTCTGCCCCGGCTTCCCGCTCGCGCCTTCGCCCTGGCCCGCCCTCTCGCTGTCGCCCCGCCCCCCGTCCCCGGCCTCGACCGCCGGCGAGGCGCCGGCCGACACCGCGGCGGTTTCAGGCTGCCCCGCGGCCGCCGCCGGCAACTGACTGCCCGCCTCGGACGCTCCCCCGACCGTCACGGCGCCTGCGGACCCGACGATGGCCACGACGCTGTTGACGGCGACGGTCTCCCCTTCCTTGACCCTGATCTCGGTGAGGATCCCCGCCACCGGCGAGGGAATCTCGGCGTCGACCTTGTCGGTCGAAATCTCGAACAGCGGCTCATCGCGATCGACCGTGTCGCCGACCTTCTTGATCCAGCGGACGATCGTGCCCTCGGCGATCGACTCCCCCATCTGGGGCATCACGATGTTCGTCATCTTTGTACTCTGCGGGTCCGGCGTTCAGCGCTCGGGTCCGGCACCTTTGACTCAGGCGTGAATCGCTCCACCGTGCGCGGCGTGGGAAGCTTCGCCGATCGCCTCGGACATGGTCGGGTGCGCATGGATCGTCCGCACCAGCTCCTCGACCGTGCATTCCAGCCTGAGCGCCAGCGTGGCCTCTCCGACGAGCTCCGTCGCGCGCGGCCCGATCATGTGCACGCCCAGGATCTCGCCGTACTTCTTCTCGAACACGATCTTGACGAACCCTTCGGTCTCCCCCGCGATGCGGGCGCGCGCGAGGATGCCGAACTTGAACGCCCCGGTCTGCACGTCGTAGCCCCGCTGCTGCGCTTCCTTTTCGGTGAGCCCCACGCTGCCAATCTCCGGAGCGCAGTACGTGCATCCCGGAACCTGGTCGTAGTTGATCCGCGCGTAGTCCTTCCCGGCAATCCGTTCGGCCAGCGCGACCCCCTCCGCCGATGACAGGTGCGCAAGCTGGGGGTGCCCGGGCGTATCGAACGTGATGACGTCCCCGATCGCGGAGATACCGGGCACGCTCGTCCTGAAGTCGCGATCGACATGGACATACCCGCGCTCCAGCCGGATCCCCGCCTCCTCCGCACCGAGCCCCGAGGTCACCGGTCCGCGCCCCGTGGCGACGAGCACATACTCCGCCTTCAGCTTCGTCGTCTTGCCGTCGCCCGCCTGCGCCTCCATCTCGACGCCGTCCCCGCTCACGTTGGCGCTCGCGACCTTCGTGCCCGTGAGCACCTTGATGCCCTGCTTCCTGAACGAGCGCTCGAGCTCGGTCGAGACGGCCTCGTCTTCGACCGGCACGATCCGCGGCAGCAGTTCGACGATCGTGACCTCGCTGCCGAACCGCCGGAAGATCGACGCGAACTCGACCCCCACGGCCCCGCTCCCGAGTATCACGATCGATGCCGGCACCTCTTTCAGGTGAATCGCCTCGTCGCTCGTGATGATGCGCGTGTGATCGATCTCGATGCCCGGCACACTGCGCGGCTGGGACCCCGTCGCGACGATGATTTCTTTGCGCGCGGTCAGCGTCTGCGTCTGCCCGTCGGTGATCTCGACGCGCCCCTTCCCGGCCAGCCGGCCGGACCCCTTGATCCAGTCGATCTTGTTCTTCTTGAACAAAAGCTCGATGCCTCCGGTCAGGCCCTTGACGATCTTGTCCTTGCGCGCGTGCACCTGTGCCATGTCGATCCCGACGGAGGCTTGTCCGATCGTCAGGCCCCACTCCTTCCAGTCCTGCGCGACCTTCAGCGCATGGGCATGTTCGAGCAGCGCCTTGGTGGGAATGCACCCCCAGTTGAGACAGGTGCCGCCAAGTACCGGCGCCCGCTCGACCACCGCGGTCGAGAGGCCCAGCTGCGCGGCCCGGATGGCGGCGACGTAGCCGCCGGTGCCGGATCCAACCACCACGACATCGTATTCGTTCGCCATTACTGCGCTTTCTTCCTGATCGTCGAGAGCGGGACGAAGGAGACAGAGGGGGGATCGGGTGGAGCCTCGACCGGTGGAGCTTCTTCGGGATCGAGGCGCGCGAGCCGCGACCTCAGACGCGTGAACTCGTACCGCAGATCCCAGTAGGACTGCGTGAGCACGGCCAGGCGCCGGGCGAGGCTCCGGACCATGGCCAGCGCCACGAAAGCCATCAGCAGTGCGACGCCGCAAACGGCCCACAGGAGCACAACCAACTTACCTTACTAAAGAAAAGGGAAACGGGACAAGCGGCCGGATCGCCGGAGAAAACGCGCTACAATCGGCGGCCAACCCGCCATGCCGCCTCAGAAGACGATCCTGATCTGCGACGACGATCAGGGGATGCGCGACACGATTGGCGCGATCCTCAAGAGGGACTACCGGGTCCTGACCGTGGCGAGCGGCGAAGCCGCGCTGCTGCTGCTCCGCCAGGAGGACGTGGACCTGATCCTGCTCGATGTCCGGCTTCCAGGCATCTCCGGACTCGACGTCCTGCGCATCGTCAAGGAGAACTACGCGCTCGTCGAGTGCATCCTGATCTCGGCCATCAACGATGTCGAGACCGCCGTGCAGGCGATGAAGGACGGCGCCTATCACTACATCACGAAGAACTTCGAGTACGACGAGCTGCGGTCGCTCGTGCGCAATGCCTGCGAGCGCCAGGACCTGAACCGGCAGGTCATCACGCTCAGCGCGCAGGTGGCGGAGCAGAGCGAGCGTGAGTTCCTCATCGGTCCGAGCCGTCAGATTCGCGAAATTGTCGACCTCGTCGAGAAGGTGGCCAGGCTGTCGGCGACGGTGCTGATCCTCGGCGAGAGCGGAACCGGCAAGGAGCTGCTGGCGCGCCTGCTCCACCGGACGTCGGGACGCGGCACGGCGCCGTTCATTGCCGTCAACATGTCGGCCGTCCCGCACGAGCTCGTCGAAAGCACGCTCTTCGGCCACGAGCGGGGCTCGTTCACCGGCGCCCACAAGCAGCAGCTCGGGAAGTTCGAGCTCGCGTCGGGCGGCACGCTCTTCCTCGACGAGATCGGCGACCTCCGCTTCGACCTCCAGGCCAAGCTGCTGCGGGCCATCCAAGAGGGGGAGATCGAACGGGTCGGCGGTTCGAAACCCATCCGGACGACGTTCCGGCTGGTCGTGGCGACCAATGTGGACCTGGAGAAGGCCGTCAAGGAAGGACGCTTCCGCGAGGACCTCTATTACCGCATCAACGTGGTTCCCATCCGGATGCCGCCGCTCAGGGATCGGATCGACGACCTGCCGGAGCTGGCGCGGCTCTTCCTCGATCGGTACAGGACCAAGTTCCGCAAGCCGGTCCGCGGCATCTCCGGATCGGCGCTGAAGATCCTCGCGTCCTACTGGTGGCCGGGCAATATCCGGGAGCTGGAAAACCTGATCGAACGGCTCGTCGCCGTGAGCGACAAGGAATGGATTACGGACGAGGATCTTCCGCTCGAGTATCACTTCGCCAAACTCGATTCGGGCACGACCACGGGGGAAACGCTCTTTCAGGAGGCGTGCGACACGTTCGAGCGCAATTTCATCCTGAGGGCGCTCGAGAAGTCCGACTGGAACGTGACCGCGACCGCCCGCTACCTGGGGGTGCCGCTGAGCACGCTCAAGCACAAGATGGCCCGGCTGGATCTGCGGGACATCGCGCGCAAGCTTCGCGGCGCCTGACCGCGCCTCGCCTTCCCTTCCGCACGTCCCAGCCTTCGTCACCAGGCCCTTCGGCAGCTAACTCGTTGGCCCGAGCGGCCAATGGGTTGGCCGGTTCCGGCGGCCCGCCCGGACGACGTGGATCGAATCCGCGCACCAGACCCCTTCCAAAGAGTCCCGTCAACAGATCTGTATTTCAAGTCTGAATCAATTTGCCACCGGGCCCATAGGTACTCTTTGGACACTCCCTTCGGGACCGGAATACCCGTTGCACTTTTAGATGGCAGCGCGGTGGACACGGCTTCCCGTCCGCCGCCGATCGTCGGCCACTCACCGACCGCGGGTCTGGCCAATCAAGGAGCGTGAATGCAGCCGTCGATGTTCAACGTCAGCGTGCCTCTCGA
>JANPJN010000364.1:0-3688 GCA_031425515.1 Acidobacteriota bacterium
TGTTCGTCTACTACCGCCTCGCGGACGAGCACGTCTTCCAACTCTGCGACATCATGTGCCGCCGGCTCTGAGGCGCCGCGGTCCGTCACGCGGCGCGGTCAATTTCATCCCTGGGCAGCGGAGACACCGCCAGCAGATACGGGCTAATCGGCGAACCGGTAGCCGATGCCGTGCACGGTGAGGATGTATTGCGGGCGGCGGGCGTGAGGCTCGATCTTCTGGCGCAGCCACGCCACGTGCACGTCGACGGTCCGGGTGGACGGCATCGCGTGGTAGCCCCACACCTCGTTGAGCAGTTCTTCGCGCGTCAGGGTCGCGCCGCGATGCTCCACGAAGTAGCGCAGGAGCTGAAACTCGCGGGCGGACAGGTCGACGGGCACGGTGTTCCGCGTGACTTCGGCGCGCCTGAAGTCGATTCGGATGTCGCCGAACTGGTGCCCCCCGGCAGGATGCGGCGTGGCGGGGGCCCGGCGCAGCGCCGCCTCGATCCGCGCCAGGAGCTCGACCATCTCGACGGCTTGGTCACGTAGTCGTCTGCCCCCAGCTTGAGCCCGACGACCTTGTCGACGAGGTGTCCGCGGGCCGTCAGCATGATCACCGGGGTCTCGATGCTCTGCTTCCGGATGGCGCGCAGGACGTCGAACCCGCCGAGCCGCGGCAGCATGGCGTCGAGCAGCACGAGATCGAACGCCTCCGTCGTCGCGCGCGCGACGGCACTCTCGCCGTCTCCCGTGCTCTGCACGTCGTAGCCCTCGCGGGTGAGGCGATCGGTCAGCGTCAGCACCAGGCCCGGCTCGTCCTCGACGAGCAGCAGGCGCTTCACGGGAAGTCCGTCGCCTTCGCGCCCTGCGGAGGCGCGGTGGCACGCGGCGCGTCGGCCGCAGGCACCCGCTCCGCGGTCGCGGCCGGAAGCCGCACGGTGAACGCGGCGCCGGCGCCGGGCACGCTGTGTACGCTGACGCGTCCGCCGTGCGCCTCCACAATCCGACGGACGAGGCTCAGGCCCATCCCCGCTCCGTGGATCTGCGCCGCCACGACAGACGGCGCCCGGTAGAAGGGCTCGAAGATGCGCGCCTGATCGGAGGCCGCGATGCCGACCCCGCGATCGGCGATCGTGACGGCGACGTCGCTCCCCTGCCGGCATGCCTTGATCCCGATCCATCCTCCAGCCCCGCCGTACTTGATGGCATTCGCGATCAGATTCTGGAACACGCGTCCGAGCGCCGGCTCGTCGTCGAGAACCGGCGGCAGATCGCCGGACAGGTCCACGTCCACCGTGATGCCCCCGGCGCCGGTCAGCGCGGCCGACGCCCGGACGACCTCGTGCACCAGCGGCCCGATCGGCACCGGGCAAGCGTTCAGCCGCCGTTCACCGGACTGGATGCCGGAGAACTCGAGGATCTGCTCGATCATGTCCGTCAGCCGCCGCCCCTCGCCGCGTACGAGCTCGCCGTACTTCCGTACCTGGGCCCGTTCGATCACGACGCCGTCGGCCAGGTTCTCCGCGGCCGATCGGATCACGGCCAGCGGCGTGCGCAGCTCGTGCGACACGGTGGCGACGAACTCCATCTGCTGCCTGGCCAGCCGCTCCGCGCGGCGCGTCGTCAGCATCAGCAGCCCCATGCTGGCGCCGAGCACGCCCAGCACGCTGAAGCTGACGATCAGGTTTCGACGCCTGACCGCATCGACCGCTCGCTCGAGCGATCCGGAGTGATGGGTGAGGATCAGCTGCCACGACGGCGCGCTGGCGGCGGAGCCGCCGTCCGGCGGATCGCCCGGGGACGGCTGCCGTCGCGCTTCACGTTCGACGACGACCGCGACGCGTCGGCCGGTCTCCGGAGATTCGGTGTTCGCGGAAGCGCCGGGTCGCGGGGTCCTCAGTTTCAAGGTCGTGGCAAACGTGGCGAAGCGATGAACCTCCGAGGCCACCCGACTGAAGTCGCGTGTCCGGACGCTGAACAGATCCGCCGTGAGATCCACGTGGTCACCGGGCGCGGGGTTGAAGGCGCCGGTGGAGTGATAGAGCACCCGGCCGCCGCGTGCGCGGCTCACCACCGCGATCTGAAAGGTGGACCCGCTCGACCGCGTGAAATGCTCCTCGGCCAGCGCCGGCAGCATCTCGCGCGAGATGTACGTCTCGTCGAGCTCGAGGATCGTAAAGGCCAGCCGCGGCGGCAGTCGCCCGTCCGGCGGGCGGGCTTCGTTCTTCAGCGGCAACGGTGAGGGGACGACGATCGCCGGCACCGCCTCCCAGATCGGCGACGGCATGCGCCGGATGAAGTACGTCGTGCCGCCCGGCCCATGGCTTGTCTGCTCCTGCGTGCTGTCGGTCAGGTGCGCGCGCCAGTCCTGCATCGACGCCGGCCAACCGACGGCCGAGAAGGAACCGGACGCGGGGTCGAACCTCTCGAGCCGGGCGTCCGCGCCGGGCGCCACGGTGTAGACGTTCCGTATGAGGCGCGGAAACTTCGCGCTCGCCTGCCAGCGCTCGTATCGCGCAAGGAACCCCGCCTGGCGATCGTCGATCGCCGCGATCGGATCGGTCTGGAAGAGCAGATAGGCGCGTGTGAGCTCGGCGTCGAAGTCGGTCGAGAACGCCGACGCGCCGGCCTCGAGTGTCGCGCGCATGCGGTCGCGTTCCGCCTCGCTGATGCGGCCGAGCCAGCGATATTGCAGCGTCGCGAGCAGGCCGATGAGCCCCAGCAGCGCGAGCCCGACGACGAAGAGCGGCACGCGGAGTCGCCCCTTCACGCGGCGAGTCTAGCATGCAGAAAAGCGCGAACCCGGGCGTCACCCGCAGGTTTTACGTTCTTAACAATCTCTTTGCCCACCCTTAACCATTCGCGTCCGAGGAACCGGCACCATCGCTCGTGGAGGGACGGAACATGCGCATGACACAGGTGCTGGTGACGGCGGGTTTGATTCTGGCGGGGGGCGCGCACGGACGCGCGCAGCCGGTCGAGGCCAAGGCCGGAGAAGCCAGGGACGTCGCCGGGACTCAGGACGCAAAGGTGGGACAGGCAAAGGCGGACGCGGCGATGCACGCCGCACGGCAGGCGCTCGGCGGAGCCGCGCGGATCGCGGCGGTGAGCAGCCTGTCCATTCGTGGATCCTACCGCCGCGAGTCCGCGTCCCCGCCGGGCAACGGCGGGATGGTGACGATCACGATGAACGGCCCCGGGCCGGCCGGCGGTCCGGAGCAGTCGACGCAGCAGACGGGCAACCTCGAGATCGACGTCGAGTTCCCCGACAGGTTCATCAGGGTCGACGCCGGTACGGGCGCGATGGCGATGACCCGGATTGAAGGCTACGAAGGCGACCGGCCCTTCGCCGACCTGACGTCGAACCAGCCGGGCCTTCGTGTCTCCGCGGGTCCGCCGGACGACGACCCCGCCGCGCGGGAGGCGGCGCTGCGACGCTCGCAAGGGGAGCTCGCCAGGCTCCTGCTCGGCATCATGGCCGCGACCCAGCCGTCCTTCCCCGTGACCTACAGGTATGCCGGTCAGGCCGAATCCCCCGACGGGCGCGCCGACGTCGTCGATGTCACCGGTGCCGGCCGCTTCGCCGCGCGGCTCTTTCTCGACGCGCAGTCGCATCTCCCGCTGATGCTCACCTTCATGGCGCCCGAGCCGCGGATGATGATCCGGACGACCCGTGAGGGAGGCCCGCCTGAAAGAAAGCCGCGGGA
>JANPJN010000365.1:0-1522 GCA_031425515.1 Acidobacteriota bacterium
AGCTGCGGGCCGCCCATGAAGAACACCATGTTCACCCCGGTCATGCGCCCGCGCAGATAGTCGGGCGTTTCCATCTGCCGGATCAGGTTCCTGAACACCATGCTCACGGTGTCGGCCGCCCCCGTGGCCGCCAGGCAGGCGAACGTCACCCAGAAAGTCGTTGAGAGCCCAAACGCCACCGTGGCCGCGCCGTAGGCGAGCACCGCGGCGATGAGCACCAGGCCTCGCCGCTCAATCACGTCCACCGCCTTCACCATGACTCCGCTCGCAATCAGCGCCCCGGCAGCGGGCGCCGCGAACAGCCACCCGTAGCCGCGCGCGCCGACGTGCAGGATGTCCTGCGCGAAGATCGGCAGGAGCGCGGTCGCCGACGAAAAGAACGTCGCGAAAAAATCCAGCAGCATCGTCGAGCGTATGAGCGGCGCGCGGAAGACGAACCGCAGCCCCTCGAGCGCCGCCGCGAACGTCAGGTCGCTCGACGAGCGCGCCTGCCGCCCTTCACCCGTGAGGTGCGTGGCACCCTGCCCCTTCATCAGCAGCAGCGCGCCGATGACGAAGAGAAACGACGCGGCGTTGGCCGCATAGACCCAGCCGATGTCGGTGACCGCGATCATGAGCCCGCCGATCGCCGGGCCCGCGACCGACGCGGTCTGCATCGCAATGGTGTTGAGGCTGATGGCATTCGGCAGGTGCTCGCGCGGGACGAGCGTCGGCATCAGCGACTGCCGCGCGGGCAGGTCGAAGGCCCCGGCGGCCGAACTGAGGGCGGAGAGCAGGTAGATGGGCCACAGCGCGGTGAGGCCGCGCAGCGTCAGCACGGCGAGCACGCCGGCGAGCACGGCCATCAGCATCTGCGTGACGAGCATCAGCGTGCGGCGGTTGAGCGCGTCGGCCGCCACGCCGCTCACGAGCGAGAACAGGAGGATCGGACCGATGCGCGCCAGGCCGACAAAGCCCAGCGCGAGCGCCCGGCTGCCTTCGGGGGCGAGCAGCGAGACGTGCCAGAGGAGCGCCGCCGACTGCATGAACGTGCCGATGAAGGACAGCAGCAGGCCGGCCCAGAGCAGACGGAACTCACGATGCGCGAGCGCGGAGAACACCGGGCGTCAATTTATCACCTCGGGCCAGCCGCGCGGACGTCTACCGCGGCGCGAGACGCGGCGCCGGAAGCGCCGGGTGCCGGCGGCTCAACTCGGTGCCATGCGTCGTCACGTAGTACTTCGCCATCATGTTGGGGCGCTCCCACACCGGCAGTGCCGAGCGATCCCGGAGATATTCGAGGAACCTCGTCGTCACCTGTCCGAAGTGAGCCTCGTGCCCAACCCGCAGCGCCTCGGGGATCGAGATCCGGATCTCCCCGCCGGCATCCTCGACACCGGTCCCCGGAAACTCCTGCTGCAGCGACGCAATCCTCGCCTCGGCCGCCGCGCGCACCTGCCCTCGTGTCGCTGGATCGGCGGGGACGATGTAGAGCTCGGGACGGAAGCGGTCGGCCGCGGTCTGGCGAACGTCGATGCGGGAG
>JANPJN010000366.1:0-2609 GCA_031425515.1 Acidobacteriota bacterium
ATGCGTGGCGGCGACATCGGACGTCGGCGCCGGCAGATTCCTCCAGCCATCCACCGTCGCGCGCGTCGGGTACCCGGTGTTCGCCCTGTTGACCACCAGCCAGATGTGCTCGGCGAAGCGCCCGCTGATACCTTCCTTCTCCGCGAGGCTGCGAATAGTCGCGGACGGATCGCCCAGTGCGGCTCGATGCCGGTAGTACCACGCCACGAACAGGGCCTTGCCGTAGCGATCGAGCCCGAATGGGCGGCCGCCTTCTCCGGAGACCACGCGGAAGCCCTTCGCCGCATAGAGGGCGTTGATCCGGCTCAGCGCGGAGAGCTCGAGGCCCGTGTCCCCGGCATCGGCGTAGAACTGCAACGGTCCGGCCCCCACCACCGCGTGGTCGGCAGCCAGCTTCGCGGCTTCGAGGTATCGCTCGATACGCGTATCCTCGACAAACTGCACGTCGCCGAAATTGGTGAAGCCCTCGCCCCCGACCGAGTCGCTCGACGCGTCGGGGCCGACGGTGATGTCGATGCCGGTCAGGTCGCGGATCGCGTACCCGTACTCGGCGCTGGTCAGCCGCCGGACGGTCACCCGTCCGGGATCGCCGGCATGCTCGGTCTCGTACCGGCTCAGCGTCGACCGTACCCACGCGGCCGTCGCCGCGCGTTCGGCGTCCGTCGGGAAACTCTCCGCATCGTCCGGCGGCGGCATCTGGCCCGTCTCCAGCATGTCGGCGACCTTGTTCCAGTCGTCCCAGTAGGCACCAACAGACGACTGCGAAGACTGTCGGATGAGGCGGTCCAGGCTCACGCCCCCCTTTTTCTTGGAGGCGCCGTGGCACTCGAAACAGTATTTTTCGAACGTCTCGGGGGGGCGGAAGGCATGGGGCCGGGTCGGCGCGGCGTTCGCGCGTTGGGGGGCCGGGGCCTGGGCCGCCACGATCGAGGCGCCTGCCAGCACGAGCGCAGTGCAGAACCCAAGGCGGGTCATAGGCCTCCCAGTATAAGAGGAGATGGGGGCCGTGGCGCGGGCATCTGCCGCGACGTGTTACAACCGTTCGACTCTGGACGATACGGGCCCTGACAGGAACCTCATGAATATCCGCTCGCGAGCCCGAGCCGCTGCGACCTTCGCGCTGTGTGCCACGGCCCTGGCCGCATTCGTGCCGGCCCGGCCGCTCGATGCCCCCGGCTGTGGCACGCTGAGCCGACTCACGCTCCCCCAAGCCACCGTCACGCAGGCGGCCGGCGTCGAAGCCGGTGGCTTCTCGCCCGCACCGGGTGAGTCGGCGGATCCCTTTCGCACGCTGCCGGCATTCTGCCGCATCGCCGCCACGCTCAAACCAACCCCCGATTCGGACATCCGCATCGAGGTCTGGATGCCGACCTCCGGCTGGAACGGCAAGCTCCAGGCCGTCGGCAACGGCGCGTTCAGCGGTGCGATCGCCTACCGGCCGATGGCCGCGGCACTGGCGCGCGGCTATGCGGCGGCGTCCACGGACACCGGCCATGCCGGCGGCAGCGCGAGCTTTGCGATCGGGCATCCCGAGAAGGTCGTCGATTTCGGCTGGCGCGCGGTGCACGAGATGGCGGTGGCGTCGAAGGCGATCGTCGCCGCGCACTACGGGACGGGGCCGAGGTTCTCGTACTGGAACGGCTGTTCCGCGGGGGGGCGCCAGGCGATGACGGAGGCGCAGCGCTTCCCGGAGGACTTCGACGGCATCATCGCGGGTGCGCCGGGCCTGGACTGGACCGGACGGGCCGCGCAGGCCCTGCGCCTCGCCACCGCTCTCGAAGCGAACGAAGCCGCGCGCCTCTCGGTGTCGCAGATCGCAAGCGTCGCCCGGGCGGTGCTGCAGGCCTGCGACGCCAGGGACGGGGTGAAAGACGACGTGGTGGACAATCCGGCCGCGTGCGTCTTCGATCCCGCGGTGCTCGAGTGCCGCGGCCAGGGTGGAGACGATTGTCTCTCGCGGGCACAGGTCGAGACGGTGCGGTCGATGTATGCCTCTCCGGCGAATCCGAAGACCCGTCGCCCCATTCCCGGCCTCGCGCCTGGCAGCGAGCGCGGCTGGACCAGCCTCGGATGGACGGCGTCAGCACGCGCGACCGGGCTCGATCAGTTCCGTTTCATCGTCTTCAAGGATCCAGCCTGGGACGTCCGGCGCTTCGACTTTGCGTCGGACATCGTGCGCGCGGAGGAGGCCGATGCCGGCACCATCAACGCCCTCGACCCGAACCTCGGGGCCTTCATCGCTCGGGGAGGGAAGCTGCTGCACTATCACGGCTGGAGCGACCCGCAGATCTCGCCCGGGAGCAGCACGCAGTACTACGCCAGCGTGGTGCAGGCGCTCGGCGGCGTGTCGCGTGTTCACGACTCCTACCGGCTCTTCATGGCACCCGGCATGGCCCACTGCGGAGGGGGCGACGGACCCAACACCTTCGACATGGTGAAGGTGCTCGAGCAGTGGGTCGAATCGGGCACGCCGCCCGACCGGATCCTGGCCTCGCGCATCGTGAACGGCGCCGTGGCGCGGACCCGCCCGCTCTGCCCCTACCCGCAGGTGGCCGTCTACGGCGGAACCGGCAGCACCGACGCCGCGGACAACTTCACCTGCAGAACCC
>JANPJN010000367.1:0-2354 GCA_031425515.1 Acidobacteriota bacterium
CCCCGCGCGCCCTGGGGCACACGCGACTCTACGGCCAGTGGGTCAAAGCGGCCCTCGAAGCCCAGCCGAACATCCACTGGATTTTTGGACGAGCTGGCCGGATCCTCGCGGACGCCACGGGCGTCACGGGCCTGGCGCTGGAGGACGGCCCCACATTCCGCTGCCGCTCGGTCGTCGTCACCACCGGAACCTTCCTGAACGGCCTGATCCACATCGGCCCGGAGACGCGGCCTGCCGGACGCGCCGGTGAACCGCCCTCCCACGCGCTTGCCGAGTCGCTGAAGGCGTTCGGATTTTCCTGGGGGCGGCTGAAGACCGGTACACCGCCACGCCTCCACCGGGCCACCATCGACTTCTCCGGCTTTGCGGTGGAGCTCGGCGATGACCCTCAGGTGCCCTTCTCGTTTCAGACCGTCAGTCTAGACAGGCCGAGGGTCGCGTGCCACCTGCTCCACACGACCCCACGTGTGCACGCACTCGTTCGCGACAATATCGGGTTCTCCCCGCTTTTCAACGGCCAGATTCGAGGGACTGGCCCGCGCTACTGCCCGTCGCTCGAGGACAAGGTCATGCGGTTTCCGGACAGGGAACGGCACCAGATCTACCTGGAGCCTGAGGGGCTGGAGTCCGACGAAATCTACGTCAATGGCATGTCGATGAGCCTTCCGTCCGATCTCCAGGAGTCGCTGGTCCACGCACTCCCAGGGCTGGAGACAGCCCGCGTGCTCCGTCCTGGCTATGCGGTGGAGTACGACTTCATCCAACCCACCGAGTTGCGGGCCACCCTCGAAGCGCACCGGGTGCCAGGGCTGTACCTGGCCGGACAGATTAACGGCACCTCGGGCTACGAGGAGGCCGCGGCGCAGGGCCTCATGGCGGGTATCAATGCCGCCCGCGGGCGGAGCGAGGCTCCATTTGCGCTCGGTCGAGAGGAGGCCTACATCGGCATTCTGATCGACGACCTCACCACCCGGGGATGCCTCGAGCCCTATCGCATGTTCACGTCACGCGCCGAGCATCGGCTTCTGCTCCGTGTGGACAATGCCGACCTGCGGCTCACCGCACGGGGCCGAGAGGCTGGGCTGGTCTCGGACGCGCACTGGGACCGGTTTCGCGCCCGGAAGGTCCGGTTCGACGCTAATTGCGCCATCGTGGCGGCCGGCTCCATCGAGACCCCGACCGGGGACCGGGTGCCGGCCGCCCGGGCGCTGAGGCAGCCCGAAGTTCGGCTGGCGGATCTCCACCGGTCCCGCCAGCTTCCCATGACGATTGAAGACACCGCCGGCAGCAGCGACATTGCCAGCGTGGAGATCGAGTTCAAGTTCGAAGGCTACCTGCGGCGGCAGGCCCAGTCGATTGCGCGCCAGCAGCGTCAGCACTCGCTCGCAATTCCGAGTGACTTCCGCTTCGAGGGCATTCCCGGGCTGTCGCGCGAAATGGTCGAGCGGCTGTCGCAAATCCGTCCGGCCACCCTTGGCCAGGCTGGCCGGATTCCTGGCGTCACCCCCGCGGCCGTGGCGCTCGTGGGCAACCGGCTCTATCGACGCCCCGACGCGTCCCTGGTCTGATAATCTCTGCGGGTGGCGCCCCGCGATCTGCGAACGAGACTCAGCCGTAGAGCCGCCCGCGCCGGAGTCTTCCTTGCCGACGACCTGGCGGATCGGCTCGTGGCCTACTACGAGCTCCTGGACCGGTGGAATCGCAAGATCAACCTGACGGCACTCGACGATCCGGATGAAGCCGTTGACCGGTTGCTGCTCGAGCCCATCCTGGCCGCTCGGCACCTGCCCCGCACGGACGGGCGGATGATGGACATCGGGTCCGGGGGAGGGTCCCCCGCGATTCCCATGAAGCTGGCCGCTTCGCCTTCCGCTTCACTCACCATGGTAGAGGTCAAGGCGCGCAAGTCCGCGTTCCTGCGCGAGGCCATTCGCGTGCTCGAGCTGCAGCACACCTCGGTCGAGACCTCGCGCTACGAGGAGCTTCTTGCCCGCCCGGAGCTACATGATGCTTTTGATGTGCTCTCGGTTCGGGCCGTCAGAGTCGAGCTCCGAACTCTCCTCACGCTACAGGCGTTCCTGAAGGGTGGCGGGAGCCTTTTCATGTTTCGCGGCCCCAGCGGTCCAGCGCAGCCCGACTCCGTGCCGATGCTCAACTGGTCGGCAACCCACCCACTCGTTGACACGCTCCAGAGCCGGCTGACGATTCTAACGAAGAGTTAACTGGCTGGTGTTCCACGTGGAACACTCGCGCCGGGACCAACCGCAGAGCTCCAAACAACCTGATGCACCGCTGCTGCAACCGCTGAATCTGGCTCACTGACGGCAAGGCGTGATTGACGGGCGATCCAGCAG
>JANPJN010000368.1:0-5552 GCA_031425515.1 Acidobacteriota bacterium
GAGAACCAATTCATGTTCACGTCGCGCGCGACCGAAAAACTGCCAAGTTCTGGCTGCTGCCCGTTCGAGTGGAGTACACCCATGGATTCGCGGCGGCGGAACTGAACAAGGTCGCAACACTGGTGCAGGAGCACGAAGCCAGATTGGTGAAGGCATGGCATGAATACTTCAATCCCGGCAACTGAAACTGCGACCGCGAAGACCGTCAGGGTCACGGCCGAAGCGCTGGTCGTCGAGCTGCGGGATGGCCGGACCGTTTCGGTGCCGATCACGTGGTACCCGCGCCTCGCCCAAGGTACACACCGCGAACGACGTCGGTGGGAGTTGATCGGTCCTGGCATCGGCATCCACTGGCCCGCTCTTGACGAAGACATCTCGGTCGAGGCACTGCTGCTTGGATTGGCTTCAAATGAGAGCCCGGCATCGTTGCGTCGTTGGCGCGCTGCTCGACGACACGCCAACAAGTCCATGGAGCCGATGCGCTCGGGATCGAAGAAACGCGCGGCTCATTCGTGAGCGTTAGCCGGTGCTAGCTGTTCAGCGCGCTTGATGAACGCGAAAAGAGGGGCGTCTCTGGCGGCGGTGGGCATTCTGGTGGCCACCGGCGCGTCTCATGCCATTCACTACGTTGTGTGATTCGACATCGTCGCACCCGCAGCCTGGTCGTGAAGTTCGCATGAATCTCGGTCACTTCATCCCGGTCTGAGACATGGCGCGCAGGCCAGTCCCGTCCGACGTCCGGCAACTGCTGTCGATTCTCGACCAGGCGTACGATCGCCGGTCCTGGCACGGCACGAACCTGCGCGGCTCCCTTCGCGGGGTGCCCGTCGGCGAGGCGTGCTGGAGGCCCGGCGCCGGGCGGCACAACATCTGGGAGCTCGTCGTGCACGCCGCCTACTGGAAGTACACCGTGTGGCGGCGGCTGACCGGCATGCGGCGCGGCGCCTTTCCGCTCGACGGGTCGGACTGGTTCGAGCGGCCGCAGGAGGCCACCGAGGCGGCGTGGCGCGCGGACGTGGCCCTGCTGGAGCGGATGCACCGCTCACTTCGAGAGGTGGTGGAGGGGCTGCCGTCTGCCGACCTTGCGATGACGCACGGCGGCAGGGGGGTGACCGCGGCGTTCTTCGTGTCGGGCGTCGCGGCGCACGACCTGTATCATGCGGGACAGATCCAACTGCTGAAGAAGCTCCAGCCGGCAAAACGGAGCGGACCCCGGCGAAGAACCAGCCGCGCGTGACATCACGACCGGCGTGAACAAGTCCCTCATCGGTGTGGTGTGGGACGGGATCGCTCCGTCTCGCTGATGGCGATGCGCGGCGGCCCTGTTGGAAGTTCTGGAGCTGACCCATGGCCAGAGCGCTGTTCGTGAGTCTGCCGCTGCACGGGCATACGAATCCCTCCCTGCCGCTGGTGCGTGCGCTCGTCGATCGGGGCGAGGAGGTGGTGTATGTGTCGAGTGGCGCCTTCGCGGACAGGGTCCGGCAGGCTGGCGCGGCCTATCGTCCCTATCGCAACGCGTTTCTCTCGGACCCGAGTGCGTTGTCCGAGCGACCCGACCGGATGTCGTGGTTGCTGATGCGCACGACCGGCGAGGTACTGGCGCAGGAGCTGGACGCGTTTCGTGCCGAGCGCCCCGACTACGTGATCAGCGACTCGGTCGCGCCGTGGGGCCAGTGGGTGGCAGAACTGCTCGGCGTACCGCTGGTGACGTCGGTGACCACCTTCGCCTTCAATCGGCGCGTGCTGGCATTTGCCGCATCCCACGGGGCACGGCCCAGAAGCGTCCGGCTCGCGCTGTCGAAGATTCGGCACATCGCGAAGGCCGCGTGGCTCTGCCGGCGACTGCGTCGCACGTACGGGGTCGGGGGCGCGGGTGTCACAGGCCTTCTGTTCGGCTCCCAAGGCCTCAACATCGTCTATACCTCGCGCTACCTGCAGCCATGCGCGGAGAGTTTCGACGATCGGTTCCTGTTCGTCGGCCCGTCGGTGGACTCACGGACCGAGACGGGCAGCATCCAGTGGGAAGAGTCGTCCAGTACCCCCGTGATCTACATTTCGCTGGGCACGCTGTTCAATGCCCAGCCGGCGTTCTACAAGACGTGCTTCGACGCATTCGGCGGAAAGGATGTCCGGGTCGTCATGTCCATTGGCTCCAATATCCCCGAGGCGAGCCTCGGCGTACCACCCCCCAACTTCATCGTGCGCGCATGGGTGCCGCAACTCGACGTCCTGCGCCGTACGTCGGTCTTCGTGTCGCACGGTGGCATGAACAGCGTGAGCGAGAGCCTGTATCTCGGCGTCCCGCTGGTCCTGGTGCCCCAGATGGGGGAGCAGGAGATCGTGGCGAAGCGCGTCGAGGAGCGTGGGGCGGGGCTCTGCCTGTCCAGGCTGCATCTGACGGCCGCCCTGCTTCGGCAGTCGGTGCAGCGCGTGCTGGAGGACGATCGCTTTCGGACGCAGGCTGATCTGGTGCGCGACTCCCTGAAGGCGGCGGGCGGTGCCGACCGTGCCGCCGATGCGATTCTGGCCTTTACACGGGCGGGGACTCGACACCAGGGAGACGCCGCAGAGCAGGCGAAGGTCCAGGGCCGTCGCGAGGCTCCCAGCGCAACCTGATCGTGTGCCATCCCGTGGTTTGCGTTACAGTCTCTTGCGCACCAAACACTTGAGGGAGACGACATGCGGGAGCGACGCCTCGTCTGGATCTGGCTGCTGTTGTTCGGTGTCCTGTGTTCCGCCTCGCAGCGTGCACCAGAGGGGACCGCGGCGGGCGAACAGTTGGTCGGGATCTGGACCGGCACATGGGACACGTCGGGGTCAGGCGGCGGCTTCGAGCTGACGCTGGAGAAAGGAAAAGATGGGGTCGTCACCGGCGGCGTGTCCGTCACGGGTGAACCGACCTACAAGGCCACGTTCACCGCGCTGTCGTTCGATGGCAGCAAGATGAGCGCGAAGTACGACTTTCCTGCGGCCGAAGGCGCCGAGGTCGCACTGGCCGCCGTGTTCGAGGGCAACCGTGCGACGGGCACCTGGTCCCTGCGCGAGAAGGCCAGCGGCAGCGAGGCCGCATCGGGCGGCTGGGTCGTGACCAAAGAGTGATGTGCGCCCTTACGCGATACCGACTTTCCGCGCTGTCGCTCGGTTTCATCCTCGCGTTGCTTCTCGCCGCCGGCTCGCTCCCGGTCGCACTGGACGCGCAGCCGGCGCCGCCGAACATCGTGGTCATCTTCGCAGACGATCTGGGCTACGGGGACCTCGGGAGTTTCGGCGCACCGAACATCCGGACACCCCGGATCGACGCGATGGCGGCCGAAGGGCAGAAGTGGACGAATTTCTACGTGCAGCCGGTATGTTCCCCCAGCCGGGCGGCACTGCTCACCGGCCGGCTGCCGATCCGCAGCGGCATGTTCGGCACGCCTGGCGCCGGCGCACCGAAGGTGCTTCGTGCCGATGCGGCCCGAGGCCTCCCGTCTGAGGAAGTGACCATCGCCGAAGTGCTCAAGCCTCGCGGATACGCCACGGGCATGATCGGGAAATGGCATCTCGGGCACCTGCCGGATTTCCTGCCCATGCGCCAGGGCTTCGACTCGTGGTTCGGCCTGCCGTTCTCGCACGACATGCGGATGACGGTGCCACGCGACAAGGGATACCAGACCACCGCCTACTACGAGCCAAAGCCGGAGTACTGGGACGTTCCATTGATGCGGAACGGCGATATCGTTGAACGCCCGGTCGATCATCGCACCCTCACCAGACGCTACACGGAAGAGGCCGTACGATTCATTTCGGCGCACCGAACGCGCCCCTTCTTTCTGTATCTCGCGCATTCTCTTCCGCATATCCCGCTCGCGAGGTCGGACGCGTTTGTCGGCCACAGCCGCGGCGGTCTGTACGGAGATACCGTCGAGGAGATCGACTGGAGCACCGGCCGGATCCTCGACGCGCTTCGTGCCGCTGGCATCGACCGCAACACGCTGGTCCTGTTCACGAGCGACAACGGCCCGTGGCTGCCGTTTCGGACGCACGCCGGCTCCGCTGGTCCTCTGAAAGCGGGGAAGGGCACGACCTGGGAAGGCGGCGTTCGCGCGCCGGCGGTCTTCTGGTGGCCAGGCACGGTCCGTCCAGCCGTCGTCACGGACATGGGCTCGGCCCTGGATGTGGTGGTCACGGCGGCCGCACTGGCCGGAGCGACACTGCCAGGGGATCGCGTGCTGGACGGAGTGGACCTCAGCCCGGTGCTGCGAGGTTCAGGCCGCAGCCCGCGCAACCAACTTCTCTACTACTGGGACAGCGAGCTCAGGGCGATCCGGAAGGGCAAGTACAAGGCGCACTTCATCACCAGCGGGGCCTACGGCGAGGGCGGGCCGCGAACGGTGCATGCGCCCCCCTTGCTGTTCGATCTGGCGGAGGATCCCGGGGAGCGCTTCGATGTGGCGGCCACGCATCCAGACATCGTGGAGGATCTGACGACGGAGGCGGACCGGCACCGGCGTACTGTCGTGCCGACGACGCCCCTCTTCGATGAGCTGCTCGTCCCCGCTCCGGTGCCGGCGTCGGGCGGGTGAACGGCGCGGCGACCGGAGTGTTCGAGGCAGACATGACTAGCGACGCATCCTTCCGGACGTTCCTCGTCCGCGTGACGCTGACCCACATGGTCACGTACACGGTCGCCGGCCTGCTGGCCTACACCCTCATCGATTACCCCATGCTCTTCCAGGCGGAGGGATTTGCAGGTCTCATGCGGCCCGTGACGTCGAAGTGGGTGGCCGCCGGCCCTGCCCTGCAGGTGATCCGTGGGCTGATTTTCGCGATGGCGCTGTACCCATTCCGGCGCGTGTTCCTCGAGGAGCGAGGTGGCTGGCTTCCGCTCTGGGGCCTGCTCCTCGGCCTCTGCGTCTTCTCGACGGCGGCCGCCGCACCCGGCTCGATCGAAGGGCTCATCTACACCACGATCCCGCCCGCCCTCCAGATGCGCGGACTGCCGGAAGTGGTCCTGCAGACGCTGGCGTTCTCCCTGATCGTCTGCGCGTGGTACCGCAACCCGCGCCGCTCGTGGGCGGTGGTCATGGGAGTGCTGGCCGTCCTGGTGGTCCTCATCAGCGCTGCCGGGATCTTCGCCCCGCGTCCATCACCACAGCTGGAATTCCGGTCTTTGCGCCCGGCCACGCAGGCGCTCCACGGCGCTGAGGTCCTGGACCACTAGCCATGCTGCACGCCGTTCCGAAGCGCTGGTTCTCCTGGGACTTCAACGTCATGAGAGGCGACGAAGTACTCGGCGATATCGACATGTCGCTCTGGCGCGAGAAGGGGGTCCTCACCGTCGCGGGTGAGGCCTACCGCGTCTACCGCGAAGGCCTGATGAACGGCGATTTTCTGCTCGAGTCCAGCGGGGTGGTGCTGGCGCGCGCGCAGAAACCGAGTGCGTGGCGCCGATCCTTCACGATTACGCACGCCGGGCGAACCTATACACTCCGCGCGGCTTCGCTCTTCCGACGGGCTTTCACCTTGTTCGAGGGAGAGACGGAGATCGGCCGGGTATCGCCGCAAGGGAT
>JANPJN010000369.1:0-1876 GCA_031425515.1 Acidobacteriota bacterium
GTCGAACGGCCTCGGGATCAGCGTGTGCGCGGCGATGGGGCCGGACCGCGACCTGATTCATGAGGACGAGAGCATCCGTGCGAACGGCATGGACTACGTGCGCCACTGCATCGACGCCGCGAAGACGCTCGGCGCCGCCAACGTCGTCGGGCCCCTCTACAGCGCGGTGGGGCGGACGTGGCAGCAGACGGCGGACGACCGCAAGAAGGATCTGGATCTGCTGGTGCGCCAGTTGAAGGAGCTGTCGGCGTATGCCGGCGAACGCGGCGTCACGCTCTGCGTCGAGCCATTGAACCGGTTCGAGACCAGCTTCATCAACCTGGCGTCGCAGGCGATCGAGGTGGTCGATCGCGTCGATCATCCGGCGTGCGGCCTCCTGCTCGACACGTTTCATATGAACATCGAGGAGCGGTCGATCGGCGATGCGATTCGCGCGGCGGGGCCGAGGATGCGGCACCTGCACACCTGCGAGAACGACCGCGGTGCGCCCGGCTCCGGGCATGTGCCGTGGGACGAGGTCGCGAAGGCCTGCGGCGACATCGGGTACACGGGCCCGATGGTCATCGAGTCGTTCACCAACAAGGTGAAGTCGATCGCCCGCGCGGCCGCGATATGGCGTCCGTTTGCCGCGTCGCAGGACGCTCTCGCGACCGACGGCCTCCGGTTCCTGAGGGGCCTGTTCCCGAACTGAAGCCGATCGGCCGGCTTTTCTGTTGTTGGCCTTACGAGTCAACAACTTACCGTAAAGATGAGTGTCCCCCTCGGAGATGTGGAATGACTGCTGCCGCAAGGCTCGCCGGGTCCAGGTTCGTTCGTCTCGCCATGATTGCGGTCAGTGTCTACGTCGCGAGCTTTGCGCTCGTGGCGCAGACGGCTCCCCCGGGGCAGACGCCCGCGCCTGCGCAGACGCCCGCTCCGGCTCAGGCCCCTCCGCCCGCACAGCCGGTGCCGGGCGCGCGCGGCACGGGAGGCCGCGGCGCCGACCCATTCGAGGGCGCAGACCTCACGCCGAAACCTCCAATCCGTCCCCTGTCCGCCGCGGATCAGCAGAAGCAGTTCGTTCTTCAGCCCGGCTACAGGATTGAGCCGGTCCTCACCGAGCCCGACATCCAGGAGCCGACGCAGATTGCCTTCGACGGCAACGGCCGCATGTACATCCTCGAGATCCGGGCCTACATGCAGGACGCCGACGCGACCGACGAGCTCGCGCCCACCGGCCGCATCTCGGTCCACGAGGATGTGAACAACGACGGGATCTACGAGAAGCACTCGGTCTTCGTGGACAAGCTGGTCTTTCCACGCTTCGTCATGCCGATCGGCGCCGACAGCATCCTGACGATGGAGTCGAATCAGGATGAGGTGTGGCGCTATACCGACACGAATCGCGACGGGGTGGCCGACAAGAAGGAGCTCTTCACGAGCGGCTTCGGCCGCGCCGGCAACGTCGAGCATCAGCAGAGCAGCCTGCACTGGGGCCTCGACAACTGGCTGTACAGCACCTACAACGCGTTCCGCGTCCGCTGGACGCCCAACGGCGTGCTGCGAGAGCCCACGGGCACGAACGGCGCGCAGTGGGGCATCACGCACGACGACTACGGCAAGGTCTGGTTCCAGGGCGGTGCCAGCGGCCTGCCGTCGGTCTTCCAGTTCCCCATCCACTACGGCAACTTCCGCGTCCCCGATCAGCTCGCACCCGGGTTCGAAATCCCCTGGGGCGTCTCGGGCGTCGGCGACTTCCAGCCGGGCACGAGCGCCATCCGTCGTCCGGATCTCACGTTGAACAGTGTCACCGGATCGGCCGGCAACGACGTCGTCCGCGGCCACCGGATGCCGAAGGACCTGCTCGGCGACTACCTGTATGGCGAGCCGGTCGCGC
>JANPJN010000370.1:0-13408 GCA_031425515.1 Acidobacteriota bacterium
CTCTGCACGCCCCAGATGCGGGTCCGCCCCAGGTTCTGCCGCTGCTGCGTGATGGCCGTGGGGGTGCTTCGCGCCGGGTCCGTGACGTTCGAGACCGGATCGGTCACGCGATTGTCGAACCACGTCGAGCGGAGCGTGACCGTGCGCCAGGGCAGGATGGTGATCCCGGCCTCTCCGCCCACCAGACGCTCCGGGCCCAGCGCGGGATTGGCGAGCGTGAGCGTCGAGCCGACACGGAACTGACGATACAGCTCGTTGAGCGTCGGGGCGCGAAAGCCCCAGCCGACATCGCCCCACACGTCGACCTTGTCGCTGACGTGATAGAGCGCCGCCACGCGCGGGCTCGCCACGATGTCGTCGCGATCGTCAAACCTCGGGACGCTGGTCGCGGTCGGCAGGCCCGTGACCGCGCTGGTCTCCAGATTGTGACCGTCGTAGTTGCGCCAGCGATCGACGCGGGCGCTGAGCGTTACGGTCAGCTGCGGCGCGGGGACGATCAGGTCCTGGACGTAGAGTCCGACGCTGCGCTGCGTGCCGCCCGAGAGGCGGTTCAGGGTCACCTGCGTGCCGGTGACGGCATCGAGGCCGCTCTCGCGGCTGTCGCCGTCCACCCACCGCCAGTCCGTCCCCGCCGTCAGGAACTGCTTCGTCCCCACCGCCCGCGACCACTGCACCATCCCGCCGACGCTTCGGGTCGGAACCGTCTGGCGCAGCGTCATCCGGCCGATGTTGCGCGCCGGCGTCGATGCAGGGACGGCGAGAAAGTTGCTGTTGAACGTTTCAGCGTCCGCGAAGAGCGTGCCCTGCAGCGTGCTGCGGTCGGGCAGCAGCAGACGGACGCCGGCGCTCCCGGACTTCCAGAGCGTGTCGTTGGCCTCCTCCGTGCCATCGATGGTGCTGGCCTTCCCATTCGACCGCTCCTCGTCGAAGTAGCCGAGCCTCGCAAAGGCCTGCACGCGGGAGCTCGCGGCATACTCAGCCTTCAGGTTGAGGTTCCAGAACCTGACCGAGGCGTTGTTGTCCACGCGGCCGCGTTCAGCGGCCCGCACCACGGGATACCCGCCGGTGTCGAACACGTTGCCGTCCAGAGCCAGCCCGAGCCCGCCCATGCGCTCGCTGCCGTACACGTCCAGCTTCGGCGTGCTCCGGCTGCCGTACTGCGACTTCAGCTCCAGCGTCCGGCGCGCCGGCGCCGCGGTGATGACGTTGATGACGCCCCCCATGGCGTAGTTGCCGTACAGGCTCGAGCTCGACCCATCCACGACCTCGATGCGCTCGGCGGTCTCGAGGGGAATGCGCGACCAGTACACCCAGCCCCCGAACGGGTCGTTGATCGGCACGCCGTCTAGCATGACGAGCGTGCGGCTGACGCCGCTCGGCCCCACACCGCGCAGCGACACGCCCTGCGCCGTCGGATGGGAGGCGAGGCTGCTCGTGCGCCGGAACAGGCTGAACGTCGGAATCTGGCGCAGCACATCATCAGCCACCACCGCCGGAGACTGGCGGATTTCCTCCTGCCCGATGATGTTGATGCTGGCCGGGACGTCCCCCGTGCGACGCGCGCCTCGCGTGGCCGTGACGGTGACGGCCTCCGTGACGCGCGCAGGCGCCAGGACGATCTCGAGAGGCGCGGCCGCGGCCCCTGAGGCGACCGTCCGCGTGACGTCCGCAAACCCGGCCGCTCGCACGATGAGCACGACCTCCGCCGGCGCGTCTGCCGCCACGCTGAACCGTCCGTCGGGGCCGGTCACGACCTGCTGTTCGACATCGTCCCGCTGACGCGCCAGCACGGTCGCCCCTTCGACGGCACCCCCGTCGCTGTCCCGCACGGTACCGGTCACGGGCTGACGCGCGGCCGTCGGCTGCTGCGAGAAGGCGGCACACGCACGGCAGGCGGGCCAATCCGCGAGCACCGGCGCAGGTGCGAATGCTGACGAGGAGAGAGCCAGAGCTACAGCGGCGGCGAGCATGCGATCTCCATCTCGAGGGTTCGTGGTGGACGGGGGCAGCCCCGCGCCCGGTCCATAATGATGTCATGCCTCACTGGGCCCTTGCGCTCCTCTTTGCGATCGGTCAGTTCAGCCAGACCAGCATGGGCGAACTGCGCCTTTCGGTCGCCGATCCGGCCGGGCTGCCGCTCCCCGGCGAGGTGGAACTGTCGAGCGACTCGAGCGAGCTCAGACTGCTCCTCGAGACCGACGTCGAAGGGCGCGTGACGGCGCGCCGGCTGCCCTTCGGACGCTACCGTGTCCAGGTGGACCGCTCCGGGTTCTCCGCATTCTCGAGCGTCGTGGACATTCAGTCAGCACTGCCAGCGGACTACCCGATCGTCCTCAGCCTCGCCTCCCTCCAGGCGGGGGTCACCGTCTCGGCCACGGCGGCCGACACCCTGATCGACCCGCGCCGGACGTCCGCCTCGCACCGCATCGGCGCCGCGACGCTCGAGCAGCGCACGACCGTCCTGGCGGGCCGGGCGCTTCCCGATCTCGTCAACGCCCAGCCGGGCTGGCTGCTCGAGGCCAACGGTATCCTCCACCCGCGCGGCTCCGAGTATCAGACGCAGTACGTCGTGGACGGCTTGCCGCTCACCGACAACCGCTCTCCCGCGTTCGCGCCAGAGGTCGGGGCGGGCGACGTGGAGTCGATGCACATCCTGACGGGTGGCTACCCGGCCGAGTACGGCCGCAAGCTTGGCGGGCTCATCGAAGTCGTCACGACTCCGCAGGCCCGGCGAGGGGCCGGCGGGTCGGCCGCCCTCTCGGCCGGCAGATTCGACACGGCGGGGGCGGACGTGCTCGCGCGCTACGGCTTCGACCGGTCGTCAGCCGGGTTCTCGCTCTCGACGGCCACGACGGGGCGCTACCTCGATCCGCCTGTGGAGGAGAACTTCACGAACCGCGGGGCGACATCGAACGCGTCCATCCATGTCGAGCACGATCTGAGCGCCTCCAATCGTCTCGGCGCCATCGTCCGCCACGGGCGTGCGAACTTCCTCGTCCCGAATGAGCGGGTGCAGGACGCGGCGGGGCAGCGCCAGGACCGCCGCAGCGAGGAGACGGCGCTGCAGGTCTCGTATCAGCGGATTCTGTCGTCCCGAGCGGTGGGGGATCTGCGTGGCATGCTCCGGGACGTGTCCGCGGAGCTGTGGTCCAATCCCGCCTCGACGCCGATCGTCGCCGAGCAGCGGCGGGGGTTCCGCGAGGTCTATCTGAAGGGCACCGTCACGACCGTGGCCGGGGCGCACGAGATCAAGGCCGGCATCGACGTCGTCGCGGGGTCGGTGCGCGAGCAGTTCGGCTACGTGCTCACCGCGCCGGATGTCTTCGATCCGGAGACGCCTCCCGCGTTCCACTTCAACGACCGGCGTCAGGATCGGGAGCAGTCGGCGTTCGTCCAGGATCAGATGCGACGTGGCCCCTGGACCGTGCAGGCGGGATTGCGCTGGGATCGGTATCGCCTCGCCGTCAGCGACAGCGCGCTCAGCCCGCGCCTCGCAGCCGCCTGGTCGCGCCCCGACAGCGGCGTGGTCGTGCGGGCGTCCTTCGATCGCGCCTTCCAGACTCCCGCGATCGAGAACCTGCTGCTGGCCAGTTCGAGCGCGTTCGCCGCGCTGGGCGACGAGAGCGAGATCGTCAGGCTCCCGGTTCCGGCCTCGCGCGGGAACTTCTACGAAACTGGCATCTCGACGCGCGTGGCGTCCCGGGCACGGCTCGACGTCTCCTGGTTCCGCCGGGTGATGCGCGATGTGGCCGACGATGACGTGCTGCTCAATACGGGGGTCGGCTTTCCGATCGCCTTCTCGCGGGCGGCTATCCGGGGGGCAGAGGTGAAGGTGGACGTGCTCCCCTGGCATGGCCTGTCCGGGTGGGTGGGCTACTCGCACCTGCGTGGCGTGGGCGAGCTGCCCGTGACGGGCGGCCTGTTCCTCGGCGAGGACGCGATTGAGGGGCTGGAGTCGCGCGCGCGGTTTCCGATCACGCAGGATCAGCGGCATACCGTGCGGGGACGGGTGAGCTACGCCTATCGATCGGGCGGGTGGGTGGCGCTCGCGTGGGCCTACGGGAGCGGACTGCCGTTCGAGGATTTCGACGAGGAGCCGGATGAGGCGCTCGAGCAGTTCGGCCGCCGCGTGGTAGCGAGGGCGGATTTCGAGCGCGGACGTGTGCGCCCGAACGCGTCGATCGACCTGTCGGCCGGCGTGGTGCTGGCCGAGGCGGCGCGCCGACGACTGCGGTTGCAGGCCGAGGTGCGCAACCTGACCAATCGTCTCGACGTGATCAACTTCGCCGGCCTCTTCTCGGGCACGGCCCTGGCCCCGCCGCGGAGCGTGGCCGTGCGCCTGCGGGCGGAGTTCTGACGCCGGTCGCCACTTGATTTTCGCGCGGCCTTCCTGTCCAATGCCCCCCACGGGAGTCTTCCGAACATGCCTTATACCTTGAACGTCAACGGCAAATCGACCGTCGTCGATGTCCCTGCCGACATGCCGCTTCTCTGGGTCCTGCGGGACGTCCTGAACCTGCGCGGCACGAAGTACGGATGCGGCATCGGCCAGTGCGGCGCGTGCACGGTGCACCTGCGCGGCGACGCGGTGCGGTCGTGCCTCACGCCGGTGGCAAGCGCCGCGGATGCCCCGATCCGGACCATCGAGGGATTGTCCGCCGACGGCTCGCATCCCCTGCAGCGCGCATGGCTCGAGATCGATGTGCCGCAATGCGGCTACTGCCAGGCCGGGCAGATCATGTCGGCCGCGGCGCTGCTCGCCCGGAAGCCCCGCGCGACCGACGCCGACATCGACGCGGCCATGAACGGCAATCTGTGCCGCTGCGCGACCTACCTGCGCATCCGGCAGGCGATCCACCGGGCCGCGGCCCTCGGCCCGGGCCCCTCGACCAACGAGGCGGCCGCGGCGCCATCTGGTTCGGGCGACGCGTACTGAGGCCGCCATGGACACACTGACCCTGAATCGTCGCGCGTTTCTGCGGGTGTCGGCCCTGGCCGGCGGGGGCCTCATGCTGGCCTCCTACTTCGAGCCGATCGCCGCGGCGCTCGCGCAGGCCCCGCAGGCCGCCGCGCCGCCGCTGGCGCCGTCCGCCTTCTTCTCCATCACCCCCGACGGCATCGTCACGATCATGGCGAAGAACCCGGAAGTGGGCCAGGGGATCAAGACGTCGCTGCCGATGACGATCGCGGAAGAGCTCGACGTGGACTGGAAGGACGTGCGGATCCACCAGGCCGATCTGGACGAGGTGAAGTACGGGCGGCAGAACGCCGGCGGCAGCACCGGGACGCCGAACAACTGGGACGTGCTGCGGCGGGTCGGGGCGGCCGGACGGCAGATGATGATCGTGGCCGCGGCGCAGACGTGGGGCGTGCCGGCCACCGAGTGCTCGACGGCGCACGGCGTGGTGACGCACCGGGCCAGCGGCCGCACGCTCGGCTACGGGGCCGTGGCGCAGAAGGCCGCGACGCTCTCGCCGCCCGAGCTGAGCACGGTGACGCTGAAGGATCCGAAGGACTACCGGATCATCGGCACGCCGATCGGCGGCGTGGACAACCTGGCGATCGTGACCGGACAGCCGATCTTCAGCATCGACTTCACCCTGCCGGGGATGCTGGCGGCGGTTTTCGAGAAGTGCCCGGTGTACATGGGCAAGGTCGTCTCTGCCAACCTGGACGAGATCAAGGCGCTGCCGGGCGTCCGCCACGCATTCGTCGTCGCGGGCACGACCGAGCTGCTCGGCCTGCACCCGGGCGTGGCGATCGTGGCCGACTCCTGGTGGCAGGCGAAATCGGCGCGCGACAAGCTGAAGGTCACCTGGGACGAGGGCGCGACGGCCTCCCAGAGCAGCGCGGGCTTCGCGGCACGCGCGCAGGAGCTCTCGAAGCAGCCGGCCCCAATCACGGTCAGGAACGACGGGAACGCGGAAGTCGCGCTGCAGGCCGCAGCTAAAATCGTGACGGCGGCATACGCGTACCCCTTCATCGCGCACGCGCCGCTCGAGCCGCAGAACTGCACGGCCCACTTCCAGAACGGCAAGCTCGAGGTGTGGTCTCCCAGCCAGACGCCCAACGCCGGCCGACAGCTCGTCGCGAAGACGCTGGGGATGGCCGAGGCCGACATCACCGTCCATCAGTTGCGGGGCGGCGGGGGATTCGGACGGCGGCTCACGAACGACTACATGGTCGAGGCCGCCTGGATTGCCCGCGTCGCCGGCGCGCCGGTGAAGCTGCTCTGGACGCGCGAAGACGACATGCGCCACGACCACTATCGGCCCGGCGGCTTCCACTTCCTCAAGGGAGGCCTCGATGCGGCGGGCACGCTGACGGCGTGGCAGAACCACTTCGTCAGCTTCGGGCAGGGGCAGACGTTCGCCTCACAGGCCGCCGTGCCTCCGGCGCAGTTTCCAGCGAGCTTCGTCCGCGACTTCGCGGTGGTGGCGAGCGTGATGCCGCTGGGCATCCCGACCTTTGCGCTCCGCGCCCCCGGCAGCAATGCGTGGTCGTGGGTGTTCCAGTCGTTCATCGACGAGCTCGCCCACGCGGCGGGCAGAGATCCGCTGCAGTACCGCCTCGACATCCTCGGTGCCGAGCGGAAGACGACCACTCAGGATGCCGACGGCTTCAACCCGGAGCGGGTGCGGGGCGTGCTGCAACTGGTGAAGGAGAAATCCGGCTGGGGGCGCAAGCTGCCGGCGGGCACTGGTCTCGGCGTCGCCTTCCAGTACTCACATCGCGGCTATTTCGCGGAAGTCGCGGAAGTGCGCGTCGATGCGAAGAACGCGGTGAAGGTGAACAAGATCTGGGCGGTCGGCGATGTGGGGAGCCAGATTATCAACCCGAGCAACGCCGTCAACCAGGTCCAGGGAGGCGTCATCGACGGGCTGAGCCAGTTGATGGGCTACGAGATTACATTCGAGGCCGGGCGCGCCGTGCAGAGCAACTTCCACGAGTTCCCGCCCGTGCGGCTGGTCCAGACGCCTCCGGCCATCGACGTCCACTTCCTGACCACCAACAACGTGCCGACCGGGCTCGGAGAGCCGGCCTTGCCGCCCATCATCCCGGCCGTGTGCAATGCCATCTTCGCCGCGACCGGCAAGCGCATCAGGACGCTGCCGCTCTCGAAGAGCGGCTACCGCTGGGCCTGACGACGGAGGCGCGCGTTACTTCGAGGCCGCGACGACGCCCCAGGGGCTGCCGCCGGTCTTGATCTGCTGGTCCACCTTGCCGGTGGCGACGTCGATGACCGACACCGTGCCTGCGGGTCCGTTCGCCGTGTACAGCTTGCGTCCGTCGGGGCTGATGGCGATGCCCCACGGCCTCCCGCCGACGCCCTCGATCGTGCGGGTGACGGTGCGCGCGGCGACATCGATGACGGCCACCGCGCCGGCGCGCCCGAGCGACACGAAGAGCTGGCGTCCGTCGGGGGACAGCACGCCGCCCATCGGGCGCGGTACGGTCGGCGCCCCTTCGATCTTCGGAATCTGCAGCGTGGCCACAGCCTTGTGTGTCACCGCATCGATGGCGCTGACCGCGCCGGCGTTTTCGTTGGTCACGAAGGCCGTCCGGCCGTCGGCCGTGAAGATGACCGATCGGGGCCGCGCGCCCGTCGGCATCCGTGCCACGACCTTGTGGGAGGTGGCGTCCACGGCGACGACCTCGTTGTCGGCCTCGCAGCTCACCCAGATCTCCCGACCGTCGGGCCGGACGGTGACCCCCTCGGGCTCCTCGCCCACGGCCGCGCGGCTGGTGATGGAACCGGAGGTCAGGTCCACGACGGACATCTGCGCGGCGTCCTCGTTCGACACATAGAGCGTGCGCCCGTCCGGGGAGAGATCGAACGCCTCCGGATCCTGGCCGCTGGGGTAATTCCGCACGACCTTGAGCGTGGACAGATCGAGCAGGCCGATGCCGTCCGCGGTGCGGTCCGCCGGGGGCAGTTTCGACTCGTCCACGCCGGGGCCCGCGATGGGGGAGCCCGAGAGGGCGACGAGCAACTGCGTCCCGTCGTGCGTCAGGCGGATCCCGCGGGGCCGCTTGCCGACCGGAATCGTTTCGATGACCCGCGCGCTGGCGGCGTCGATGACGAACACGTTGCCGCCCGTTTCGTCCGACACGTAGACGCGGGGGCCGGAGGGGGCGGTGGTTGTTCCGGCCGCGGGGGCGCCCGGCGCAGGGGTGTCGGCCGCGCGGGGGGCGCCCGGCTCCGAGCGTCCGCATGCGGCTGCAGTCAGCACGAGAAGAAGCGTTCCTGCGATGGTCGTGTTACGCATCGAGACCTCCGGTTTGCGCGGGCGGGTCAGTATGGACGAGCGGGCCAGTATGGATCGGAACCGCAGACGCTAATAGCTGATGGCGTCGCGGCTCTGGGCGAGCTTCTCGGCGTCGATCCCCGGCACCTTCGAAAGCGTCTCGAAGTCGGCGATCGGGCCGTTGTCCTTGCGGAAGGCCGCGATGGCTTCGGCATCCTTGTCGGAGATCTTGAGCACCGTCGCCAGATCCTTGACGGCTCCGCGGTTCACGTTGATGCGGCCGTAGTGCGTGACGAGGTACTCGAGCACCGCCGCGAAGTCGTCGTCGGAGCCCTGGGCGCCGCGTTCGACCATCTTGTCGATCACTTCGCCCCACTGATCGCGGGTGCGCCGGTTCGACAGGATGCGCTGGCCGTCATGGCACAGACTGCAGACGCGCATGTAGGTCGGCAGGTGTTTGTCTTCTGCCGGCGCGGCGGGAGGCGGCCCGGCCTGCGTCTGCGCCGCGGGGGCGGCGTCCGTGACCGGCGGCGACTGGGCCGCGCTCGAGGAGGACGACGAGAACGCGGCTGCGCAGAAGGCGGCGGCCGCGGTGAGTTTTGTGAGGGTCGCGTTCATCACAGGCATTCATGATAACGAGTTTGCAGTACCCATTCCACGGCCGGTCTACCGTCGGCGGGCGATCCGGGCTATTCTTCCGGTCGCCCGCACAGAGAAATATGCACGAGGCTGAAACGCCGGGTGACATCAGGTGGTAATGAGCCTTGCGTCCGATTGTTGCCACGGACGGCCAGGGTGGAGGGCTCTGTTGGGCTCTCGAGGAGCTTCTGAGTGATGACCGCATTGAGCCGCGTGTGGACCGGGGTGGTGTGGGCGACGGTACTGTCTGCCGGCGCGGCACATGCGCAGGGGCGTGGAGGAGGGGCATGGCCCACGACCGGCGGTGATGCCCAGCGCACCGCGTCGCAGCGGACCGACCCGAAAATTTCTGTCGAGGCGATGCAGAAGCCCGGCTTTCAGTTCCTCTGGAAGCGGAAATTCGGCGAGGCCAGCACGCGCGCGCAGCTGAGTCAACCGCTGCTCCTGCCGAACATCATCGCCTACAAGGGGTTCAAGGCGCTCGCGTTCGTGTCCACGAGTGGCGACACCGTCCACGCGGTGGACTACGAGCTCAACCGGATGTTCTGGAGTCAGCGCCTGGCGACCGCGTCGAAGTCCGCCGGCAGCGGCGCCTGCGCGGCGGGCGCCCCCGCCATCACCAAAGCCACGGCCGTGGCGCCTCCCGCGCCAGGCGCGCGCGGGCGGGGCGCCGGGGCTGGCGGCGGCGGGGGAGGCCGGGGTGCGGCGCCGACGGGACCGGTCATGCCGGGCGGGCGGGACGCCGGCGAGAACGTCGTCGCAATTTCGAGCGGCGGGATGGTCCACCTGATGAATCCGCAGGTCGGCACGGATCAGATGCCGCCCATCAAATTCCTGCCACCGAACGTCCGGGTGGTCGGGTCGATCCTGACCGGCAACGTGCTCTACGCCGCGACCACCGGCCTGTGCGGAGGCGCGGCCAACGGCGTCTGGGCGCTCGACGTGCTCGGTGATGCGAAGGCCGTCACTACCTTCGACACGAAGGGTGCGGGGATCGCCGGCGCGGTCGCCCCCACGTTCGGCACCGACGGGACGATGTATGTCGCCACCGGCAGCGGGGACTCCACGGTTGCGAATGCCGTGGTGTCGCTCGAGGCGAAAACCCTGCAGCAGAAGGACTCGTTCACCGCTGGCGCCTCTCCGTTTGTCTCGGCTCCGGTCGTCTTCCAGCACAAGGGCAAGGACCTCGTGGCCGCGCTCAACAGGAACGGCCGGTTGTATCTCCTCGATGCGGCATCGCTTGGGGGAGCCGACCACCAGACCCCGCTCGCGAGCTCGACCCCGTTTGCCGGACCCGCCGGTGAGGTGGCGGGGCTCTCGACCTGGCTCGATGCCGCCGGCACCCGCTGGATTGCGGCCACCAGTGCCGGAGCGCTTGCGGGCGACACGAAGTTTGCGATGAGCAACGGCGCTGTGACTACGGGCGCCGTCGTGGCGTTCACGGTCGTGGACGCGAACGCCGCGCCGACGCTTCAGCCGCAGTGGGCTTCCGGCGACATCCGGACGCCGACGACCCCGCTGCTCCTCAACGGCGTCCTCTTTGCGCTGACCGGCGCCGAGGCTGCCGCGGCCGGCCGCGGGGCCAGGGCGCTGCCGGCGGTTCTGCATGCGCTCGACGCCGCCACCGGCAAAACGCTGTGGACCAGCGGCACCAGCATCACGTCCCCGGCGCGCGGCGCGGGTCCCTCGGGCGGAGACAGCCAGGTGTATGTGGCCGCCGAAGACGGCACGCTCTACGCCTTCGGCATGCCGGCGGAGCGTTGAACGGGCGCGCACCCCGGCATCCCGACTTTTCAGGAACGGTTCAGGATAGCGACGCGATCGAGGTCAATGATGAGAAAAGCTGCAACTCTCGCGACTCTGGCGATCTGCTGCGGGGCCGTGTGGGGCGCGGGCCGCGGACCTGCGGCCACCGGCGTCAGCGCCCAGTCGGCCGCCCCGCTCTACGACTGGACGACCGATGGTGGCGACAACCAGCGCACGGGCTGGAACAAGCTTGAGAAGACGATCACCAGGGAGAACGTCAAGGACCTGAAGCTGCTGTGGAAGCTGCATACCGATAATCCCGTGCGGGCGCTGCATGCGCTGATGCCCGTCCTGGTCATCGGCCAGTTGAACACACCCTCCGGCACGAAGCAGGTCGGGTTCGTGACCGGTATCTCCGACAACCTCTATGCGTTCGAGGTGGAGACGGGGAAGATCCTCTGGCAGAAGCACTGGGACTATCCGGCGCCGACGCCGCCGGGAGGGGGCCGCGCCAACGAGCCGCAGGATCCCGCGCATCTCGGGTTCCTCCGCCCGGGAGGCAGCAGCGACACGCCCGTAATCGGCCCGGCGGACACGCAGGGGCGCCGGCCGATTTACTTCGTCACGGGCGACGGCATGCTCCGCACGCTCAACGCCGCCACCGGCGAGGAGCTCCAGCCGCCGTTCATGTTCCACCTCGGGAAGGGCTGGGCCCTCAATCTGGTCGGCAACACGATCTGGATGGCGAACACCTATGCGGGCGAGACGCTCTCGGCCGTGCGCCTGGACGACCCGTCACACACCGTCATGAATTACAACGCGGGGAGCGGGGGCGCCTGGGGCCGTCGCGGCGCGGTGATCGATTCAGCGGGCGTCGCCTGGACGACGACCGGCGACGGGATCTATGACCCGACGAGCGATCCGCCCCGCTATGCGAACAGCGTGATTGGGGTCGAGATGACGGCCAACAAGCTGGTGCTGAAGGACTACTACACGCCGACGAACTGGGACTGGCTCCGCAAGCGCGATCTCGATCCGAACAACACGCCGACGATCTTCTCGTTCAAGGGACGGGAGCTGATGGCCGCCTCCGGGAAGGAGTGCCGCGTGTACCTGCTCGATCCGAAGTCGCTCGGCGGTCCCGATCACCAGACGCCGATGTTCAAGACGCCGCTGTTCTGCAATGAAGAAGTGGACTTCCAGGACGCGGGCAGCTGGGGGGCGATGTCCACGTGGGAGGATACGGCCGGCACGCGCTGGGTGCTCGCGCCGTTCTGGGGCCCCGCGCACTCGCAGGCGAAGTTCCCCATCATGAACACGCCGCTGACGAAGGACGGCGGTGTGGCGGCGTTCAAGGTGGTGGACAAGGCCGGGACGTTCGAGCTCGCGCCGGCATGGATCTCGCGCGACATGAAGCGCGGCGAGCCCGTGATCGTGGCAAACGGCATGGTGTTCGGCTACGGCAGCGGGGAGGAGACGAAGCAGTCCTTCCCCGACATCGGCCTTCAGTTCGACTCGACCATCCGTGCCGCAAAGGGCACCCGCGCCACCCTCTACGCCCTCGACGCGCAGACCGGCAAAGAGCTCTGGTCCAGCGGCGACCAGATGCACCAGTGGAACCACTTCTCGGGAGTCACCGTCGCCAACGGCCGGATCTACCTGGGCACCTACGACGGCACGCTGTACTGCTTCGGTCTGCAGTAGCGCCTCGCGCCAGACACGCCGAATGACGGAGGAACCTTCGAGTTCCTCCGTCATCGTTCTTCCCGCGCCCGCTCAGGGGCTGCTCTCCTACCTGGGCATCAGCACCGAGTCGATCACGTGGATGACGCCGTTGGACGCGGCGATGTCCGTCTTCGTCACCGTGGCCTGGTCGACCATGACCTTGCCGCCGGTCGCTGAGATCTTCACCGACGACCCCTGCACGGTCTTCCCGGTCGTCATCTTGACGACATCGGCCGCCATGACCTTGCCGGCCACCACGTGGTACGTGAGGATCGACACCAGCTTGGCCTTGTTCTCCGGCTTCAGCAGCGACTCCACCGTTCCGGCCGGCAGCTTGGCGAAGGCCTCGTCGGTCGGCGCGAAGACCGTGAACGGACCCTTCCCCTTGAGTGTCTCGACCAGACCGGCCGCCTGCAGGGCCGCCGCGAGGGTCTTGAAGCTGCCGGCGGCGACAGCGGTGTCAACGATGTCCTTCTCCTGGGCGCGGGCGGGAGCGGACAGGGCGAGTACGGCGACGAGCGCCAGGACGGACGAACGGACAATGCGATGCATGATCGAAATCTCCTCTGACTGGTGAACGTGACGGGTGGACGTGCGACCGATCAGCGTGAGGGCCCCGGGGTGCCGGACGGTCGAGACGAGGTGAACGGCTGTCATGGGGTGTGCCTCCGCTGCGTTTCTGTATTTGAATGTAGTGCAAATAGATGTGATTGAAACTAAAATCAGCACGGGCGCGCAAGTCGTGTGAGCCTCGCGAAAAAAACGGCGCGTTCTTGACGCCAGGGGAACAAAAGGGGGTGCGGTGCTGTCCGAGACACTCGCGAAGGGGCTGCAGGAGTACGGGATCGGCGAAAAGCTGAAGCTCCTCCGCCTGCGCAAGAAAATGGGGCTCGTCGAGCTCGGGCGGCACAGCGGGCTCTCCGCCGCGATGCTGTCGAAGATCGAGCGGGGCCGCCTGGTGCCCACGCTGCCGACGCTCCTCCGCATCGCGCTCGTCTTCAGCGTCGGCCTCGACCATTTCTTCGGTGACCCGGCCAGACGCCCCGCCC
>JANPJN010000371.1:0-3256 GCA_031425515.1 Acidobacteriota bacterium
TGGCGTCCTGGCCGAAGAAGGCGGCCGGGTCGTTGACGTCCGTCGCGACGTCGAACTCCTCGCGGAACTGCATCGCAGGGTTCGACCACAGGATCTTGTTGGACTTCATGTCCTTGAACTCGATGCGGGCGGTGAGCGTCAGGACGTAGCGCGATGCCTGGCGATCGTTCGTGAAGGCGGCCGGGGCGAGCGTGATCGACGAGATTTCCCCCGTCAGCAGGCCGTCGACGCCGGTCGTGGCGGGCTCGATCTTGTACTTGCCTCGCCCGATGAACTCGGCGATGACACGCTCGGTGATGCGCTTCTCGACGTCGAAGACCGTCGTGCTGTTGACGAACATCGGCACACCGATGATCTTGATGTATGCCGGGAGAAAGGAGCCGCGGCCCGACAGCGAATAGCCGCAGCCCGGCAGCGACGCGGCGAGCGCGACGGCGACGAGCGCACGGACGCTGGCGCGGCGTGTGATCCACATCAGCTGACGACGATGCTCACGAGCCGGCCGGCGGCGACGACGACCTTCTTCACCGTTTTGCCCTCCAGGTGTTTCGCCACCTGCGCGTCGGCCAGCGCGAGCTCGCGGAGGCGGTCCTCGGCCGTGTCGGCCGCGACCGTGATCCGTGCGCGCACCTTGCCGTTGATCTGCACCGGGACGACGATCTCCTCCGACTTCGCGACGGCGTCGCTGAACTCCGGCCAGCCCGCGGCGGTAATGCCCTCTTTGTGTCCGAGCATCTCCCAGAGCTCTTCCGCCATGTGCGGCGTGAAGGGAGAGATCATGCGGACGAGCGCCTCGACCGACTCCTTGAGCACCGCGATTGTGCCGGCACGCTCCAGGGTCCCGACGGGTGAGGCGTCGGGGTGCTGGCCAATGCGCAGGCACTCCGTGCGTCCGCAAAAGGCGTACAGCTCGTTGACGAGCTCCATGAGCCCCGAAACGGCCGTATTGAGGTGGACGCGCGGATCGAGGTCCGCGGTGACGCGGCGGATCGTGTCGTGCGTCTTGCGGCGCATCGCGCGTTCCGCGTCGTTGAGATCCAGTCCGTCAGGTCCGGGAATGCCTTCGCCGCCGATGGTCTCGCTGAGCTGATCGACCAGACGCCACACGCGCGACAGGAAGCGCCAGCTCCCCTCCAGCCCGGCGTCCGTCCATTCGATTTCCTTCTCCGGAGGGGCAACGAACATGACGTAGAGACGCAGGGCGTCGGCGCCGAACTGCTGGATCATATCGTCGGGATCGACGACGTTCCCTTTCGATTTGGACATGACCTGGCCGTCCTTGAGGACCATGCCCTGCGTGAGCAGGCGCGTGAACGGCTCGCTGATGGTCGTCATGCCCAGATCGCGGAAGACGCGCGCGAAGAACCGCGAGTAGATCAGGTGGAGGATCGCGTGCTCGACGCCGCCGCTGTAGAAATCGACGGGCCCCCAGTACCCGACCGTATCGGGCTCGAACGGGAGCTCGGCGTTCTTCGGGTCGCAGAATCGGAAGAAGTACCACGAGGAATCCACGAAGGTATCCATCGTATCCGTCTCGCGGCGCGCGGGACCCTCGCAGTCCGGGCAGGTGGTGTTGACGAACTCGGGGATCTGCGCCAGCGGCGAATCGCCCCGCCCGCTGAACTCCGCAATCTTCGGGAGCAGCACCGGCAGGCTGTCGGAGGGCACCGGCACCATGCCGCATTTGTCGCAGTACACGACGGGAATCGGCGTGCCCCAGTAGCGCTGGCGGGAGATGCCCCAGTCCTTCAGCCGGTACTGGACCGTGCGCTCGCCGATGCCGCGGGCTTCGGCCGCCTCCGACATGCGGGCCATGGCGTCGCCGGCGGGGAGGCCGGTGAACTCACCCGACGCGACGAGCACGCCCGGTCCGTCCCAGGCTTCGGACATCTCGTCGTCCGCCTTGCCATCGGCCGCAGCGGCTGAGACGACCCGCACGATCGGCAGGTGATACTTCGTGGCGAACTCGAAGTCGCGCTGGTCGTGAGCCGGGACGCCCATCACGGCGCCCGTCCCGTACTCCCCGAGTACGAAGTTCGCGACCCAGACCGGCACCGGAGCGTTGGTGAACGGATTCGTCGCGGTCCGCCCCGTGTCGAATCCCTCCTTCTCGATCTCCCCGGTCATCCGCCCCGACCGGTCCTGCGCCTGGAAGCGCTGCATGTTCCGCCGAAAGTCTTCGGCCCCCGGCGCTTCGCTCCACACCTGAACGAGCGGGTGCTCCGGTGCGAGCAGGACGAACGTGGCGCCGTAGATCGTGTCGATGCGGGTCGTGAAGACCTCGATCGCCGAACCCGGTGGAACCTCGTCGAACCCCGTCGAGCCCTCAGCGAGCGGAAACCGTACGCGAGCCCCCTCCGACCGCCCGATCCAGTTGCGCTGCATCGTCAGCACCTTGTCCGGCCAGCCCGGGAGGTCGGCGGCGGACTCGAGCAGTTCGTCGGCGTAGTGCGTGATGCGCAGCACCCACTGCTCCAGCTCGCGCGTCGTGACGGCGGTGCCGCAGCGCCAGCAGGCGCCGTCGACCACCTGCTCGTTCGCCAGGACGGTGTTGCAGCTCGGGCACCAGTTCACGTTCGAGCGCTTGCGGTACGCGAGGTCCCGCTCGAGCATCTTGAGGAACAGCCACTGGTTCCACCGGTAGTACTCGGGCAGACAGGTGGCGATTTCGCGTTCCCAGGCGTAGCTGATGCCGATGCGCTGGAGCTGCCCCTTCATGTGGGCGATGTTCTCGAGCGTCCACGTTTCGGGATGGGTGTTGTTCTTGATTGCCGCGTTCTCGGCCGGGAGGCCGAACGCGTCCAGCCGAAGGGATGGAGCACGTTGAAGCCGCGCATCCTCTTCATCCGCGCGACGACGTCGCCGATCATGTAGTTGCGGACGTGTCCGACGTGGGCGTGCCCCGACGGGTAGGCGAACATTTCGAGGCAGTAGAACTTCGGCTTGTCTGGGTCTTCGGTGACCTCGAAGGCGCGGCTGTCGCGCCACCGATCCTGCCACTTCTTCTCGATTGTCTGGGGTTTGTAGTCCGGCACGCTGCGCGAATTATATCCCACGCCCGCAGGGGCGACCGGGCGGCGGTGGTCAGCACGGTGGCTGTGGGTCGGAAACAGGAGAAAGGGAGGTCAGGTAGTTAGAAGGCAGGGGTCACGTTACACGGGGACAACTCCCCTTCCCTCTCCGGGCTAGAAGTCGCGAGGGAGTGTCGAGGTTCTTTGCTATCCCGAGGCCCGCACCGACGGTTTATCACGAAGGG
>JANPJN010000372.1:0-2198 GCA_031425515.1 Acidobacteriota bacterium
CTGCTCGGTCCCCGGGAACGCGCGCTGGACGAACTCCTGGTGCTTCGGATACTCGTACAGCCGGCCCCGCCGGACGAAATCCTCTTTCGACGTATCGATGCACACGAACTCGACGTCCGACGCCACGCGGAACTTGTAGAACAGCCCCGGCCCCACCGACGCCCGCCCGGCGGCCTCGTCGGCCGCGAGCCGCTCGCGCAGGTAGAAGTTGTCCATCACCTGATCCCGATCGTCGTGCTCCTCCGTTTCCCGCGTGTCGTGATTGCCGATCGACGGACACCAGGGAATCCGATTCAGCACGTAGCGATACGGCTGAAAATACGTGAAGAACCAGTCGTCGTCTTCATCCCCCGACTCCGCCGTCCACAACAGGAAGCGCTTCGACGCATAGATGTTGTCGCCCGTCGTCAGCACCAGGCGCACGTCGTACTGATCGACGGCGCGCTCGAGCGCCTGCGCCACTTCGAACTGCCGGCGCGTCGCGGTGGACGGCTTGCGCATGCCAGTACCGAAGTCGCCCAGGACGATGAAGGAGAAGGGGCCGGCGAGCGGCGCCTCGGGATCCGGCAGCGTGCGGAAGACGTTGCGATACACACCGTCGCGCTGCACGAGCCCCTGCACCGACGGATCCCAGTCCCAGCGCGTGCCGCTGCCCCACAGCTCGTGCTTCACGGTCACCGAGTACGTGTAACGCGTGTCGGGCCGGAGCCCCGAGACCGCGCAGTGATTGCAGGTGTTGGTCGCAGCCTCGGCCACCAGCGTGCCGTCCATGTCGCGGACCTCGACGCGGGCCGGCCCGTACGGCGCGGACCGCGCGCCGATGGACTCGCAGCGCGGCGGATGCACCCACTGCAGATCCTCGTCGTCTACGAGCTTCGCGCGGCCGTCCGTGCGCGCCTTGAAATAGAAGGCGCCCCAGGCGATGAGCGCCGACTTGTGGGAGAGGCCGGCGAGATAAACGTAGGGTTCGGCATGGAACTCGGGCACACGGGAATTGTGGATCAGAAGCCCTCCGGCCGGACACGCCCGGGCGCGAGGGCGGGTCACGGGCGGCCCGATGCAAACGTCCGGCGCGATAATGGACCGTATGGTGGCTCGCCCTCTCGACGCGGAGATCGATCGCCTCTACCAGCTCGCGCCCGACGCCTTCACGGCGGCCCGCAACGCGCTGGCGAAAACGGCGGGCGCCGAGGGCGCGGCGGTCAAGGCACTGGCCCGGCCGGCGCTGGCCGCATGGGCGGTGAACCAGTTGTATTGGCGGCAGCGCGATGCCTACGATGCGCTCGTCCACGCCGCGGGCGAGGTGCGGCAGGCGCACCAGGCCGTGCTCGCCGGCCGGAACGGGGACGTCCGCGCGACGGGCAAGGTGCATGAGGCCGCGGTCGATCGCGCCCTGAAGGCCACCCTCTGGCTGCTCGAGGCCGACGGACAGAAGGCGACCGACGCCACCCGTCACGCCGTGGCCACCACCCTGCGCGCGCTCCCGGCCGGCGAACCCGCAGGGCGTCTGACGACGCCGCTGCAGCCCGGGGGGTTCGAGATGCTCGCCGGTCTGTCGATCTCCGCCGGGTCACCCGCGATCGCAAGCCCCGCCCCGGCCCGCCCGGAGCCTCCGGCACCGAAGCGGACGGCGGCGAACCGGCCCGCGGCGCCAGTCGGCGGAGGGCGAGCCGCGGCCAGGGCCGAACCCGCTCCCCCATCGAAGACACCGAGCCCGCGCGAGAAAGCGGCGATGGCGAAAGCCGACGCTCGCGACCGCGAGCGCGAAGAGCGCGCCCGTGCGGCGGCACGCGCCGCGGCGGCTGAATCGGCCCGCGTGCTGCGAAAGGCCGAACACGACGCCCAGCGCGAGGAGTTCGAGGCGGCACGCGCGGCGCGCGAAGCGGACAAGGCGGACGCGCGACTGAAGCAGGCGCGGGAGGCGCTCGAGGATGCACAGCGGGACGTCGAGGCGGCCAGCACCGCGGCAGCCGCAGCGGCGCGCGCGAAGGATCAATCGGAGGCGCGATCCGCCGCAGCCGCGCGGGCGCTCGAGGCCGCGCGCGCGGGCGTCAGCCGCCCGTAGCGCCTGATGCGGAGCTACGGCGTGCCAGACCTCTTCCTCCCACGGTTCCCAGCTGGACAGCGCCAGAGCCGGCAGGTACAGTGCACGTCGAACCTGACTCGTGTCTCCACAACGGCGTTGGAGATCGGGCGCA
>JANPJN010000373.1:0-1550 GCA_031425515.1 Acidobacteriota bacterium
GAACATCTCCGCCTTCAAGAACTTCACCGTCGGAGGCCGGCGGCTGCAGTTCCGCTGGGAGATGTACAACGTGTTCAACCAGGTGAACTGGTCGGCGATCAATACGAATGCCCAATTCAACCCCGAAGGGCAGCAGGTCAACGCCAACTTCGGCAAGGCTACCGCCGCCCGTGCCCCGCGCATCATGCAGGGAGCGCTGCGGTTTACGTTCTGAGGCCTCAGCTCTCAGCTATCAGCTATCAGCTGTCAGCTTGCAATGGGGCTGGGTGGACCGTTGGTCCTGAAATCCGATGGCTGCGCCTGCCGAAGCCTGGACGCGAAGAGCTGAGAGCTGAATAACCATGCCCCATCTTGCCCTCGCCCTCTTCGTCTGGCTCGCACTGGCGGCGCCGCTGGCGGCGCAGAGCCCGCACCTGATCACGTACGTGGGTGAGAGCGGGCCGGGCCGCGGCAAGCACATCGTGCTGCTGGCGGGCGATCACGAGTACCGGTCGGAGGAGGCGTTGCCGGCGCTCGCGCGGCTGCTCGCGAAGCACTACGGCTTCAGGTGCAGCGTCTTCATCACGACCGATCCGAAGACGGGCTTCATCGAGCCGGGCAGCTCGAACATCGCGGGGCTCGAAGCGCTCGAGACGGCAGACCTGCTCATCGTCGCCCTCCGCTTCCAGGATTTTCCCGACGCCGAGATGCAGCACATCGCGGACTACGTCGCGCGCGGCGGGCCGGTCGTCGGCCTTCGTACGGCCACGCACGCCTTCCAGATCAAGCGGCCGGACGCGACGTTCCTGAAGTTCGACTGGCACGGGGTGGAGGGCTATCAGGGAGGCTTCGGCCGGCAGATTCTCGGGGAGACGTGGGTGTCGCACTACGGCCGCAATCACGTGCAGAGCTCGCGCCTGATCCTGCAGCCCGAGGAGGCCGCGCATCCCATCCTGCGCGGCGTGAAGGACGTGTGGGTCCAGTCCGGCGGCTACACGGCGGCGCCCATCGAGGGCAGCCGCATCCTCGCGAAGGGGCAGATTCTGAACGGCATGGCGCCCGACGCGCCGGCCGCGGCTGACAAGAGCGAACAGCCGGTGGCGTGGTACCGTTCGTACGCGGGTGCGTCCGGGAAGACCGGTCGCGTCTTCACGACCACGCACGGCGCGTCGGAGGATTTGTTGAACGACGGCTTCCGGCGCCTGGTGGTGAACGCCAGCCTCTGGGCCGCGGGCCTCGAGTCCAGCATCCGCCCTGACGGGCCGATGGCCCTGGTGGGGCCGTATCGCCCGACGACCTTCAGCTTCGGCGGGTACGTCAAGGGGGTGAAGCCGGCCGACATGGCGGGCTGGGATTCCCCGATTCCCCCCGCCGGCCAGAAGTAGAATCCGAAGAGACCATTCCACGGAGCCCAACATCATGACGATCTCCCGCACCCTCCTCGCAGCCTGCGCTGCGGGGCTCGCGCTCACATGGACCGTGCAGGCAGGCGGCCGCGCGGCAGCGCCCGCCCAGGCGCAGGCGCCCGCGGCCCAGCCGTCGCCGGCCCAGCCCGCGGCCCCGGCCCCGGC
>JANPJN010000374.1:0-9383 GCA_031425515.1 Acidobacteriota bacterium
TTCTCCCGATGAAGTCTGCTGGCCGCCGTTGCTCCATCCGTCACAGCAGCAGTTCGCGGTCCACAACGGGGACCGTCCGGGATCGAATCAGGTCGATCGACAGTTCACGGCCATGAGGTGAAGCCACGTGCCGAAATTGGCACGCGACTCGAAGCGGCCCAGCTGGCGGTACGCCTTGAGGAACGTCTCCTGGACGACGTCCTCGGCGTCCTGCGGGCTGCCGGTCATCCTGTGCGCCAGGCGGTAGACGGCCCGGCTGTGGCCCTCCACGAGCATCCGGAACGCTTCGCTGTCTCCGTCACGGGCCCGGGCAACCGTGGCGGCGTCGGTGTGCGACATCCGAGTAGTTAGACGACAGGCGGGGCTCATGGTTAGGTCGAACGAGCGGGAAGTCGCACTGTTATATGCTCGTCCAGATGTTCAAGCGGCAGAGAACCGGGTCCGTCGTGTGCGCGTCGTGCGGCTCGCTCGTGGGTGTCAACGACGACCAGTGCTACAGCTGTGGACGCCGCAATCCTGGGCTGTGGGGGTTCGGACCGGTCTTGCGGCACCTGGGCAACGATTTCGGGTTCGTGACGCTGGTCGTCTACGGCTGCGCGGCGCTCTACGCCGCGATGCTGCTGATGACGGTCGTGGTCGGCGGCAGCATTCTCGGGGGCGGACTGTTCGGCATGCTGGCGCCCAACACCATGGTGGCGCTCGCATTCGGGGCGAGCGGCGCGATTCCGGTCTATGTCAACGGCATGTGGTGGACGGTACTCAGCGCCGGCTGGCTGCACGGCAGCGCGCTCCACATCCTGTTCAACATGATGTGGGTTCGCCAGCTCGCGCCGGCCACGGCCGACATCTACGGTCCCGGCCGCATGGTCATCATCTACACCATCGCCGGCGTGGTCGGCTTCGCCGTGAGCAGTACGGCGGGCCTGTATCTCGGAGGGATGCCCGTCTCGTTCCTGCGCGGCGCGCACGTAACGCTCGGCGCCTCGGCGCCAATCTTCGGGCTGCTCGGCGCGCTCGTGCACTACGGCCGCAGGGGCGGCAGCAGCCTGGTCGGCGGCCAGGCGCTCCAGTACGCCGTCGTCCTGTTCGTCTTCGGCCTGATCATGCCGGGCGGCATCGACAACTACGCGCACGCCGGCGGGTTTGCCGGCGGCTACCTCGCGTCGCGCTGGCTGGATCCGCTCGCACGCGAGCGGATGGACCATCTTGCTGGAGCGGCCCTGTGCATCGTGCTGACGGGGCTGGCGATCGTGGCGTCGCTGGTGATGGTGCTGCCGGAACTGCTGCGGTGAGCCCCTACTTCGCGTAGAGGTCGATGATGCGACCGATCGCCCGCCGGCAGACGCGGCAGAAGCCGACCGGATCGCGGGTGAACATGATGCAGTCCGCCTCGGGCCGGTAGAGCCCGCGGGCTTCGTAAGCCGCGCCCTCGAACGCCCCCACCCGACCGGAATACTTCATCGATCCCAGGAACGTCCGATCCCAGTCCCGCTGCTCGCGGAAGAGGGCATCCATTTCGGCCTCCGGGGCATTGCGGGCGCGGATGGCGCGCCGGCGCTGCTGCACCACGGCGGTGTGCTGCTCGAACGCGGTCTTGTCCCAGGGCGTCGGGAGGGGGGTCCCCCCGGCGACCAGGTCGGCCCATTTCAGGCGCGCGGGATCCCGCAGCGCCGTCACGTTGGGCTCCCACGGCTCCGCGCGATCGGGCGCGGCGGGCTCGTAAGCGACGTCCGAGGTGTAGTACTCGTCGGCCAGCGCCGCGAAGTGATGGCCGAACTCGTGCACGAACACGTAGGGCGAGAACGCGCTGTCTACCGACGCGGTGGCCTGGGCGTTGAAAATCCCACCGCCGCCGTACGCTTTTTCATTCACCAGAATCTCGATGAACTCGTACGGCGCCGCGGCCGCGGCGTCACGCAGGGCGCGGTTGTCGAGTGTGAGCACGTACCGCTCCGAGTCGAAGATGTTGTATTCGGCCGACAACGGGGTGCGCCGGAACATTCCCGCGTTCGGCCGGTGGATTCCACTCTGCGCCGATGGCAGCTCCAGCGCGCGGACGTTGAACTCGGACCGGCGGCTCTTGAACGGTTCCTCGCCGAAGACCGCCGGCAGCAGGCGTTCGACGTCGCGGCGGAACTTGGGCATCTCCGCCGACGTGTAGCCTTCTCCGACAATCAGCAGGTCCACCTTCTGCGAGGGCGGACCGTTCTCGAAGACCGTCCAGACGCGGCCGGCGTGCGGTGCGGCCGGTGCGCGGTTGACGAAGCGGGACGCGGGGTCGATGTCGACCGTCCAGATCGATCGGAAGGCCCCGTCGGCGTGCCGCTTCTTGAGCGTGGCCGCGATCGGACGCTTCGGCCAGGGCATCCGCACCGACTCGTGAAACGTCCGGTGCGCGGTCTTCTGTTCGCCGGTCGTCTCCCACTCTCCGTAGATCGACGAGAACCCGCGCGAGTAGATCAGGGTGCCGGAGGCCTTGTCGCGCGCTTCGAACACGTAGGCGCCGAGCCCTGTCGGATCGACGAGCTGCGTCCGGCTGCCCGGCCAGGCGCCGTCGTTCAGCACCCGGTCGAGCGACAGCGTTTCGGGCGCGGCCGGACCGCCGGTGTGAAAGTAGTCGATCCGCATCGTGTCACGCGTGAACGTCGCGTCGTAGTCGCCAGCAGAGCGCTGCATCGGCGCGCCGGGGCCGGCGACGAGCAGACACAGCAGCAGCAGCGGGGTGAGACGCATGCGCCCAAGTATAATTCCCGGGTGCGGAAACCGGTCGTGCTCATCACCGGCGCCAGCGGCGAGATCGGCCACGGCCTCATCGAGCGGCTCGCCGAGCGCCGCGATCGCGCCATCGTCACGCTCGACGTGAGTCGGCTCGACCCCTTCATTGCCTCCCGCGTGGATCGGGAGATCACCGGGTCCATCCTCGATCGCGGTGTGCTGGACCGGGTGCTGTCGGAGTTCAGAGTCGAGCTGGTCTTTCACCTGGCCGCGCTGCTCTCGACGCGCTCCGAGTTCACCCCGGTGACGGCGCACCAGGTCAACGTCGAGGGCACGCTCAACCTGCTCGAGTTCGCGCAGCACGAAGCCGAATCCCACGGCAATCCCGTCGTCTTCATGTATCCCTCGTCCATTGCCGCCTACGGGCTGCCGGACAGGGATGCCAAGGTGGCCGCCGGGCGCGTGCAGGAAGACGAGTGGGCGCATCCGAAAACGATGTACGGCTGCAACAAGCTGTATTGCGAGCAGCTCGGGACCTACTACGCGAGGCACTACAAGCAGCTCGCCGCGGACCCGGCCAGCGGGCGGGTGGACTTCCGCAGCGTGCGCTTTCCGGGTCTGATCTCGGCCGTGACGGTCCCGTCGGGGGGAACCTCCGACTATGCGCCGGAGATGATTCATGCGGCCGCGCGCGGCGAGCCGTATGCGTGCTTCGTGCGGCCCGACACGCGCATCCCGTTCATGGCGATGCCGGACGGGGTGGACGCGCTGATGGCGTTGGCGACCGCGCCGCGCAGCCGGTTGACGCGCACCGCCTATAACGTGGCGGCGTTCAATCCGTCGGCGGACGAAATCCGGCAGGTCGTCATGGAGGCGTTCCCCGACGCGCAGATTACCTGGGACACCGATCACAAGCGCCAGGGAATCCTGGACTCGTGGCCGGCGGATGTAGACGACTCGGCGGCGCGAGCCGACTGGGGGTTTGCGCCCCGGTTCGACTTCGCGCGCGCCTTCAACGACTACCTGCTGCCGATCATCCGCGAACGCTACGCCGGTCCTCGGCGGCCGGCCTGATCAGACCGCGATCCACTCCGGCGGAGGCATGATCTCGGGCTTCGGCATCCCGCCCGGATCCGGGCGGCCGCTGCCCTCCAGCCGGCTGATGGCGCGCACGGTCATGTCCTGGTCGCAGAGAATCTGGCAGGACAGCCGCACCCCCGTGACCCCCTTCGCGGTGAGGACCTGGCGTTCCGCGGCCGTCATCCGCGACGGTTCCCCGTCGATGAACTCGACACGGCAGGTCGTGCACCGTGCGTTGCCGCCGCACGCGTGCAGCACGTCCACGTGCGCGTCCTCTTCAATCGCGAGCACGAGCCGCTTCCCGTCCGGGACCTCGACCGTTCCGTATCCTTCAACTGTCAATCTGGCCATGCCGTCGGTTCTCCCTGTCTGTTGGCCTTCATCTTAGCAGCCGGCGGCTCGAGGCCGCAGCATTCGCCGCGCGACTATATTCCTTCCTGGCATGCGCCCGCCGGATTGCAGATCCGAACCCCCATCAAACCCGGATTTGCGGTTGAAGACGTCTTCCAGAGCTCAGCCTCCACGTAGTAGGCGAAATGCCAGTAGTCGAACTGAAAGTCCGAGTCGACGTTCAGTAGGGCGTACTCATTGACGTACTCCGGCTGGCCGACCGACGCGTACATCGTGTCGCTGTCGATGGCAGCCAGCGTGCTCAGGGCCCCGGTGTCGAGGTTCAAGGCTCTCAGGCGCACCACGACGCGCGCGCCGGCTCCTGTATCGCGCAGCCGCGCCATCAGCTGAATTCTCGGGTCGGGTCCATCGTCGGCCGGGTCATAGGCCTTGCGGAAGACCCGCGGGATGCCGCTCGCGTTGTACCGGAGAACGATTTTCCCGGTGGAGCCGCTCTTAATCTGCACGGACCCGGTGCCATTGGTCTGATAGAGACTCTGGTGTGCAGAGTCCACCTCGCCGGAATTGCCGACGGCCGTCCACACGCCCGTGGCGGCTGTCTGCGCGGGGGTCTGGGCAGCGGCGGGACCCGCGACCGCGACGAGCGATACGGCAAGTGTCGTGGTGAAGCGCAGAAGAGAAGACATATGTCGCTCCAAACAGAGAAGGGGTTTTCTCCCAGCCGGCGGAAGGCGCTCCGCCAGAGGACCGCCGCGATCGTACTCCGTCGCATTGCATGGACTGTTCCCACGCGCGGGACGCAGGGAGATTCGCCGAGGGTAGGGGCAGCTGAGCTGTTGGCGCCATCGCGGCGCCAGTCACGACGGGGGATCGGCGAAGCACCGCCTGCTCACATCGGCGGGCGTGACGCGGACGCAGCGGCGGCGCACAGGACGTCAGGCCGCCTCGCTGCCGTCGTGCACGCTCCGCGCGCGGGCGAGAGCCGCAGAGATGTTCGGGCAGATGTTCTCCCGTCCCACGTGCAGGTCGAATCCGGACGCGGCCATCACCGAGGCCGGCTGCGGCCGGGCCCCGCAGACGATGAGCGTCCGGCCGGACGCCCGCAGGCGCGCGGCCAGATCTTCGAGGGCGCGCACGCCCGTGGCATCGATCGCCGTCATGTTCCGCAGACGCACGATCACCACGGGTTGGAGCGCCTCGATTCGCTCGGTCTCCTTCGCGAGCTTGTCGGTCACGCCGAACAGGAACGGCCCGTGGATTCTGAAGATGGTGACCCAGGGTGGAATCGGCTTGTCCTGCAGGATGTGCACCCGCCCCGCTTCCACGTAGTCCGTCGTCACCTCCGACACGGTCGTCGTCACCGCGACCTTCCGGATGAAGAGCAGCGCGGCCATGATCATGCCGACTTCGACCGCCAGCGTAAGGTCCGCAAAGACGGTGAGCACGAACGTCACGCACCACACGCTGATGTCGGTGAACGTCAGCTTCAGGAGCTGGGGAATCTCGTGCCATTCGCCCATGTTCCAGGACACCACCAGCAGAATGGCGCCGAGGACGGCGAGGGGAATGGCACTCGCGAGCGGTGCGGCCGCGAGCAGGATCACCAGCAGCGTGAGGGCGTGCACCATGCCCGCCACCGGGGACGCGGCTCCCGCCCGGATGTTCGTGGCCGTGCGCGCGATGGCGCCGGTCGCCGGCAGGCCGCCGAACACCGGCGACGCGATGTTCGCCAGCCCCTGCGCGACGAGCTCCACATTGGGGTTGTGGCGATCGCCTCCCATCCGATCGGCCACCACGGCCGACATGAGCGATTCGATCGCCCCGAGCATCGCCACGGTGACCGCGGGACGCAGCAGCGCCGGGATGAGCGCCACGTCGAAGACGGGCAGCGCGATCGTCGGCAGCCCGGACGGAATGCCCCCGAATCGGGAGCCGACGGTCTCGACGTCGAGACCGGTCAGCATCACCACCGCCGTGCCGACCGCGAGCGCGAGGATGGTGCCCGGGATCTTCGGCACCGCCCGCCGCAAGACGAGGATCAGCGCCAAAGCGCCGATGCCGAGGATGGCGGCGGAGACGTTGAGAGTCCCCAGGTGCGTGGCGATCACGTGCATCCTCGGCACGAAGGCCGCCGGCACGTCTGCTATCCGCAGCCCGAGAAAATCCTTGATCTGCGTGCTTGCGATGAGGACCGCGATGCCGTTGGTGAAGCCCACGACGACGGGCCGCGGCAGGTACTTCACCGAGGTCCCCATGCCGGTCACGCCCAGGACGACCAGGAGCACGCCGGCCATCATGGTGCACATGAACAGGCCGCTGACGCCGTGCTCGGCAACGATGCCCGCGATAACGACCACGAAGGCGCCGGTCGGACCGCCGATCTGGAACTGTGACCCGCCCAGGGCCGAGATGATGAAGCCGGTGACGATCGCGCAGTAGATGCCGGCCTCGGGAGGCAGGCCGGAGGCGATCGCAAACGCCATGGCGAGGGGCAACGCCACGAGGCCGACCGTGACGCCCGCCACCACGTCGCGGGCGAGCATGGCGGTGGTATACCGCCGGGCGGCCAGCACGAGCGCCGGGGTCCAGGCTGAGGCGATCACTGCAATCTGTGGCGGACGATGGCGAGAGTGTACCACGGCAATATCAGGACGTGCCCCGCGGCACCGGCGTCGTGACACAATCAGCGTCAGGAGGATGGCATGGTGACCGGCGGAAACATGAGTCAGATCCTGCTGCACGGCTCGGCCGACGAGATGTTCGGGCGTGCGGTCGGTACGGCGCGGCAGCTCGCCGAGTCGTTCGGCGCGCGCCTGCACGTCGTCTATACGATCGAGGATCCCCTGTCGGCGGGGTGGACCGCGGAGGTGAGCGCCGAGCGTTTGCCGGAGCTCCACCAGGCCATGGAGGATGAGGCGCGAGAGCGGCTCGGGCAGCTGATTTCAGCAGACGACCAGGAGCGCCTCGGCATCGAAATCGTGCTCCGCACCGGTCCCGCGGTCGATGAGCTGGTGCGCTACACGAAGGAACACGCCATCGACCTGGCGATCGTGCAGTCGGCGCCGGCCTCCGGCGGGGCGGGTGAGATCGCGCGGGCGTTGCTCGACCACGGCGACTGCGCGGTGCTCGTGCTGCGATAGCGCGCATGATCCCGTCAGACCTGCTGGTGTCGGCCTATGCCAGCGGCTGGTTTCCGATGGCGGTGGAGCCCGGAGAGCTCCGCTGGTACTCGCCGGATCCCCGCGGCGTCGTCCCGCTCGACCGGTTCCACGTTCCGGCCCGCCTCCGGCGAGTCATGCGCAGCGGCCGCTTCGAGGTGGCGATCGATCGGGATTTCGCCGCGGTCATCCGGGCGTGCGCGGAGGCCGATCGGGGCGACGACGACGGGGGTACGTGGATTGATGATGAGATCCGCGAGAGTTATCAGGCGCTCCACCGCGCGGGACTGGCGCATTCGGTGGAGGTGTGGCGCGAGGGGCGGCTGGCGGGCGGACTCTACGGTGTGTCGCTCGGCGGGGCGTTCTTCGGCGAGTCGATGTTCCACCATGTGACCGATGCCTCGAAGGTGGCCCTGGCGGCGCTCGTGGACCAGCTGCGGGTGCGAGGCCACCAGCTGCTCGACGTTCAGTGGGTCACGCCGCACCTGTCGCGATTCGGGGCCATCGAGATTCCACGCCGCCGATACCTGCAGCGGCTCGAAGCGGCCCTTGCGATCGACACCACGTTTGTGTGACGCGGGCCGCCGCGGTCGGCGTGTGCTCCGCCGCGGGGTCGCGGTTCAGTGGACGGTGTAGGGTTCGCTCAGCGTGAAGGGCGCGACTTTGGCGTCGAACCGGTCGCCCGATTCGCTCACCATCTGATACGTGCCTTCCATGACGCCGAACGGCGTGCCGAGCGGGCAGCCGGACGTGTATTCGAACGACTCGCCGGGTTTGAGCGTCGGTTGTTTCCCGACAACGCCGGGGCCACGCACTTCCTCGACGTGTCCTGTTCCGTCGGTGATCAGCCAGTGCCGCGTCAGGAGCTGGACGGTTTCGGCCCCTTCATTCGCGATCGTGATCGTATAGAGGAAGAACCACTGGTTCTTCGACGGCTCGGAGCGCTCGGCCGCGTATTCGGACCGAACGACGACGCGGACCCCACGGGTCAGCGCTTCGGAATTGAACATATCGTCAATGATGAACGATTCTGGCGGTCCGCGGCAAGCGTTCGCGCCTCGCGGTCTGTGCGACCGGTGCGTGCATGTCCGTCTCGTCCGGGGCCGCGGCACGTCCGCGTTCTATCTGTGCGAGCTCTCCTTCACCGATCCGCGTTTCCCGAAGTACCCCGTGATTCCGGTGATGTCGTGTGCCGGGTTCACTCCGCGGGAACCGTCAGGCGGGTAGTCCGGGGGCGCGTCAGGGGGCTGGGTCCCACTGCGTGCCACGGGACACCGATGTGACGGACGGGCGAGGATAGGCACGGAGTCGTCCCGCTGCGGGGCCCCGGCGCGCGGCGCGCGCCGGGCGGCATGAACGCCGACGGCTCGAACACCCTGCCGCGCGGACGTGCTCGATCCGCCAGTGTTCATACCGCCCATGGCCGGCCTGCGGCCGGCGCGGCCCGTATCTCCGGGGATGAGGTCGTCGCGGTTATCTCAGGGGGATGGGGTCGTGCCGCACGGCCACGTTCGAGGTTTCTCTGGAGGGGAGCGCTCACATGGTCCAGGGTTCGCTGCACACCCGACCGCTGTGCGGTGGAGACGTCTCGGCTCCCTTGCGTGTCACGGGACACGGATGTGACGGACGAGCGCGGATGGGCACGGAGTCGTCGCGCTGCGCGGCCGGGGCGCGCCGGGCGCGCCGGGCGGCATGAACGCCGATGGCTCGAACACGCTGCCGCGCGGACGTGCTCGATCCGCCAGTGTTCACGCCGCTCATGGCCGGCCTGCGGCCGGCGCGGCCCGTATCTCAGGGGGATGGGCTCGTCGGTGGAGACGTCTCGGCTCCCTTGCGTGTTCCGGGACGCGGATGTGACGGACGAGCGCGGATAGGCTCGGAGTCGTCCCGCTGCGCGGCCGCGGCTCGGCGCGCGCCGGGCGGCATGAACGCCGACGTCTCGAACACGCTGCCGCGCGGACGTGCTCGATTCGCCAGTGTTCATACCGCCCATGGCCGGCCTGCGGCCGGCGCGGCCCGTGGGTGTCGTGCACGCGGGCATTCCGGAGCAATTGTGACGTGGTCGACCGTGACTCGCGG
>JANPJN010000375.1:0-11650 GCA_031425515.1 Acidobacteriota bacterium
GTAGTTGATCAGGATGGCACGGCAGTCTTCGTTCCCCGGATCGCAGAGGCGATTCTGGGCCTGGGCCGGCGCCGTAACGCCGAGCAGGAGGAATGCGGTGGCGGACGCAAGACGGACCGCGCGCCGAAGTCGAGTGGTCAAGTTGGGAGCCTTTGTAGTTACCGGGGTGTCTGATCGTCGCCTGATCCGAAGCCGGATGCAAGCTCGGCGGCACCTCTGAAAACTCGCCAGGGACCATCGTCCCGCCAGGACAAAAAAGGGGGACGCCTCCGATGGCGTCCCCCCCGCATGCGGCCGAGCACGGTCGGCTCAGTAGCGGTAGTGTTCGGGCTTGTAGGGCCCCTGCACGGGCACTCCGAGATACTCCGCCTGATCCTTCCGCAGCGTCGTCAGCTTCACGCCGAGATGGTCGAGATGCAGGCGCGCCACTTCCTCGTCCAGATGCTTGGGGAGGATGTAGACCTTCTTCTCGTACTTGTCGTTGTGCTCGTGGAGCTCGAGCTGGGCGATGACCTGGTTGGAGAACGACGCCGACATCACGAAGCTTGGGTGGCCCGTCGCGCACCCGAGGTTCATCAGCCGGCCTTCGGCCAGCACCATCACGCTGTGACCGTCCGGAAAGCGGAACTCGTCGTACTGCGGCTTGATGTTGATCCGCTCCAGCCCCTTGACCTTCTTCAGCCCGGCCATGTCGATCTCGTTGTCGAAGTGGCCAATGTTGCCGACAATCGCCTTGTCCTTCATCTTCGCCATGTGGTCGGCGGTGATGATGCTGAGATTGCCGGTCGCGGTGACGAAGATGTCAGCGGTGGCGACGACGTCTTCGAGGGTCTTGACCTCATAGCCTTCCATCGCCGCCTGCAGCGCGCAGATGGGATCGATTTCCGTGACGATCACGCGGCAGCCCTGGCCGCGCAGCGCCTGCGCGCAACCCTTGCCGACTTCGCCGAACCCGAACACCACCGCGACCTTGCCGCCGAGCATGACGTCGGTCGCGCGGTTGAGGCCGTCGATGACGGAGTGCCGGCATCCATAGATGTTGTCGAACTTGCTCTTCGTGACCGAGTCGTTCACGTTGATCGCCGGGAAGAGCAGCGAGCCGTTCTCCATCATCTGGTAGAGACGATGCACGCCGGTGGTGGTTTCCTCGCTCACGCCGCGCATGTCGGCGGCGACCTTTGTCCAGCGGGTCGGGTTTTCCTCGAGCTCCTTGCGCAACAACTCGAGGATCACGCCCCACTCCTCCGGATCCTTGTCGGCGTCGAACGCGGGCACCTTCCCCGCCTTCTCGAATTCGACCCCCTTGTGCAGCAGCAGCGTCGCGTCTCCCCCGTCGTCCACGATCTGCGTCGGCCCCGTGCCGTCGGGCCACAGGAGCGCCTCGCTCGTGCACCACCAGTACTCGTCCAGCGTCTCGCCCTTCCAGGCGAAGACCGGCGTGCCCTTCGGGGCGACCGGCGTGCCTCCGTGCTCGGGACGACCGACGACGACGGCGGCGGCGGCGTGGTCCTGGGTCGAGAAGATGTTGCAGGACACCCAGCGGACGTCGGCGCCGAGATCGACCAGCGTCTCGATCAGGACGGCCGTCTGGATCGTCATGTGGAGGCTGCCCATGATGCGGGCGCCGGCCAGCGGATTCTTGCCCTTGTAGCGCGCGCGCAGCGCCATCAGCCCGGGCATCTCCTGCTCCGCCAGACGCATCTCCTTGCGCCCGAACTCGGCCTCCGAGAGGTCCTTCACCTTGAACGGCTCGCGGCCGGCTTTTTTCGCCGCGTCGAACGCGTGCATTTCGCTTACTGCAGTACTCATCCAGCTACCTCTTTCGATGATGAACGAACGAACGATCTCCCATGTGTGACCGTCTTCCAACCTGGCGTGCCCCGGCGCCGGGACCTAGTGGGCGCACGCCCCGCTACTGTGCCCGCCTGACCGCCGTCGCGACAAACAGCGCCGGCCCCCGTGCCGCGGGCTGGGCCGGCAGCGGGATGATGCGCACGCTGGCGAAACCGGCCCTGTCGAGGAGCGTGCGGAGATGGTCGCCGCTGAACCCCAGCCAGACATGCCCCATCTGCTGCCGGTACTCCTCCCGGTCATGCGGCAGCATGTCCGTGATGAGGAGGCGGCCGGCCGGTTTCAGCACCCGCGCGGCTTCGCACAGGACGGCTGCCGGATCGGCGAGGTGGTGCAGGACCAGCAGCAGCGTGGCCGCGTCGAGATCCGCGTCCGCGATGGGGAGCGATTCGAGCTCGCCCCGGCGCACCTCCACGTTGGGGGCGTGCTGCAGCCTGCGCCGTGCCGCGTCGAGCATCTCGCCGGATCGATCGACCGCCACGACGCGGGCGACGAACGGCGCGAGGGCCGAGGCCACCTGGCCGGTGCCGCAGCCGAGATCCCCGATCACCGTGCCCTCGTCCAGCAGCCCGGGCAGCACGTGGAAATGCGAGGCGGCGCCGAAAAGATCCTCGCGCAGCTTGTCCCAGTGCCCCGCTTCGGACTCGAAGAAGGCCTCCGATTTCGACCGACGGAGCGCGAGCACGCCGCTCAGCCGCCAGGCGTCCTGGTCCGCGCCCGCGGTGGCGCTCACCTGCTCCCGGAGCAGCGACCAGAGCTTCCGGGTCGGCGCGTCCCGCGCGTCGAGCGACAGGGTGTAGTAGCGGCTGGTGCCGTCCCGCCGCGAGGCCACCCATCCGGCGTCCCCCAGCGTCTTCAGGTGCCGGCTGACGGTCGATTGCGGCAGTTGCAGGACGGCGCAGAGCTCGGACACGGTGAGCTCGCGTCGGTCGAGCAGCAACAGCATCCGGCTGCGGGTCGCGTCGGCCAGCGCCGTGAGGTCGTCGAAAATCACGGCACTCATGGCCGCCGCCTTGTCAGAGCATCCATCCGTAAATCCGGATTAATGATTTCACGGCTCGCCCTCTCGTGTCAAGCGGCGAAGACTAAAGTCGCTGAGAAGCCGCTTCCCACTCTTTCCCCACAGGTTTCCACTCTCACCGGGACGGACCCGACGGGCGGGCGCAATCGACACAACCAGCAGGAGTTCCACAGGAAATTGCGCAACCTTGACTGGCATCCCGTTCGCATTGCTTCGGGCATGCCCCGCTGCGTCTTCGCGCCCGGGCAGGACTGATATGAAAAAGCTCACCGTTCGACTCGCCCTTATCGTCGCCGGCATGACGGCGGCCCTCGCCGCCAGCGCCACGCCCGCGCGTGCGCTGGACCGGTTGTGCGACCCGGCCAATGAAGACTGCCGTGCGATCCTCATCAACTACATCCGGGCCGAAACCGTCGGCATCGACGTCGGCTTCTGGTTCATGGAAGACGCGCGGTACACCGCGGAGCTGACCAGGAAGTTCCAGGCGGGCGTTCCCGTGCGCGTCATCATGGATTTGCGCGCCAACGACACGAACGCCTACAACGCCCAGCGGCTGGCGGAGTTGCAGAGCGCCGGCATTCCGATGCGCCGCCGCACCGCCAGCGGCATCATGCACTACAAGATGATGCTGTTTGCCGGCCAGGGCGTCGTCGAGTTCAGCGGCGCCAACTTCAGCGCCGACGCCTGGGTCTATACCGGCGCCACTCCGTACGTGAACTACGTCGATGAGTCCGCCTACTTCACCGACAACGCGTCGTTCGTCCAGAGCTTCATGACGAAGTACGACGACCTCTGGACCAACACGTCCACCTACACGAACTACGCGAACATCACCGGAGCCCTGGCGCGCAGCTATCCGAGCGGCTACGTCAAGGACCCGCAGCTCAACTTCCCGCCGCTCGAGTCCTACGCCAATCGCGCGGTGGGACGCTACAACCGGGAGACGCAGAAGATCGATGTGATCATGTATCGCATCACGGACCGGCGGCACAGCGATGCGATGATCGCTGCCGCGGGTCGTGGCGTCCCGGTCCGCGTCATCAGCGACCCGCAGCAGTACCGCGATCCAAAGCGCCTCTGGGATGCGTGGAACGTCGATCGGATGATGATGGCCGGCATCCCCATCAAGATGCGCGCCCATGCGGGCCTCAATCACCAGAAGCTGGTCCTGCTGTACGGCCAGCGGATGTCAATCTTCGGCTCCTCGAACTGGACGAGCCCGTCGGACAATTCGCAGGAAGAGCACAACTGCTTCTGCACCGACGCCACCATGTTCGACTGGTTCACCGCCATGTTCGAACGCAAGTGGAACAACTCCACTGGCGTGGTGGAGAACAGCGACTTCACCCCGCTGCCGCCGGACAAGCCGGTGTACCAGGCGCCGACCAACGCCGCGTCCGGACTGGGCACCACGAGCGTGCTGCTCCAGTGGTATGGCGGCCTGTGGGCCCACAAGTACGATGTGCTCCTCGGGACCGATCCGAACAATCTTCAACCGGTCCTGCTCGACACCGAACTGGGACCGAGCGCCACGACGACGCAGTACCAGAGCTTTACCGCGACCAATCTGATCCCGGGCACGACCTATTATTGGCGCGTGGTCTCGCGCACGATGGCGAACATGAGCCGGAATGGCGATCTCTGGTCGTTCACGACGGCAGGCAACGCGCCCCCGCCTCCCCCAACTGGCACCACCGGCAATGGCGACGTGGTGCTTCATGCGCTCAACGCTCGGACGACCGGGTCGGCATGGTCGATCGTGTCGGACTCGGGCGCGGCCGGTGGGAAGCGCCTCTCGAACCAAGAACTGAACGTGCCAAAACTTGCGGCGCCCCTAGCAAGCCCGGCCAGTTACGCCGAAATCACGTTCACGGCTGTGGCGGGCCAGGCCTATCATCTGTGGATGCGCGGTCGCGCCTACGGCAACACCTACACGAACGACTCCGTGTTCGTGCAGTTTTCGAATGCCGTCACGTTGAGTGGGGCACCAACATTCCGTATTGGCACCACGTCCGGCACGAGCTATAACCTCGAGGACTGCAGCGGCTGTGGACTCTCCGGATGGGGATGGCAGGACAACGGCTGGGGCGCAGGCGTCATGGGCGCCGACCTCTACTTCGATACGACGGGGCCGCAGACCCTGCGCATCCAGGCGCGTGAAGATGGCCTGTCACTCGATCAGATCATCCTGTCTCCCGCGTCCGGTCTGTTCCTGATGACCTCACCGGGCCTCCTCAAGAACGACCTCAAGATCTACCCCGCGACCGAGGGTTCGACGACGGGATCGGTCCCGCCGCCGCCCCCTCCACCGCCGGCCGTGGCGGCGCTGCCGTCCCCGTGGATGCAGGGAGCTGTCGGGAACGTGGGCGTGGCGGGCAGCGCGACGTACGACGACCCGAGCGGCACGTTCACGGTGCGCGGCGCGGGTGCGGACGTCTGGGGCACGGCTGACGGGCTGCACTACGTCTACCGCAGCCTGACGGGCGACGGGTCGATCGTGGCTCGCGTCTCGAGCGTCTCGAACACCCACGCGTGGGTCAAGGCCGGCGTGATGATTCGGGACTCGCTCGCGGCCAATTCGGCCCAGGCGATGATGCTCGTGTCCTACAGCAAGGGGCTGGCGTTCCAGCGCAGGACGGCGACCGGCGGCCTCACGACGAGCAGCCCCGGCGTGTTCGCGGGCGCCCCGTACTTCGTGCGCCTCGACCGCGTGGGCAACACGATCACGGCGTACCAGTCCACCGACGGACTGGCCTGGACCCTCGTCGGCACCGACACGTTTGCCATGGGCCCGACCGTTTACATCGGGCTCGGCGTCTCGAGCCACACCACGTCGAGCGCCGCTACGGCGACGTTCGACGCCGTGGCCATCACCGACGGCACCGAGGGGTAACCCGACTCAGTCGTTTCCGTGACGCCAGATTCGCGCATTCACCCTCTCAACTCCCGGCCGGTGCGTCCGCCCGGGAGTTTTGTTGTGTACTGGATGACGTCGGCGCGCCGCCTCAGGTACAACTTCGGCCTCGAGCGTGCGATCGAGATCGCCGCCGAGTGCAACCGCCCGCTCGTGGTGATCGAAGCGCTGCGGTGCGACTACCCCTGGGCCAGTGATCGCCTGCACCGGTTCGTGCTCGATGGCATGGCGGCGAACGCCGAAGGGCTGCGAGGCCGGGCGGCTCTGTACTATCCCTATGTGGAACCGGCGTCCGGCGCGGGACGAGGGCTGATTGCGGCCCTCGGCGCGCGCGCCTGCGCGGTCGTCACCGACTGGTACCCGGCGTTCTTCCTCCCCCGCATGACCGAGGCGGCCGCCCTGCAGGTGCCCGTGCGGCTCGAGGCCGTGGACAGCAACGGCATCCTTCCCGTGGCTGCGCACGAACGGGCCTATCCCACGGCGCGCGGCTATCGCGCGTTCCTGCAGCGGGTCCTGAAAGAGCACCTGCGTCAGACCCCGGCGGAGGACCCTCTGGCGGCGCTCGACAACAGTACGCCGATGGCGACCCTTCCATCGGCCATCACGAAGCGTTGGCCGGCGGCGTCGCGCGCCCTGATCGGCGGCGAGGCGGCGGCGATCGCGGCGCTGCCGATCGACCACTCGGTTCCCCCCGTCCCCCTGCGAGGCGGATCCGGGGCGGCGCGACAGATGCTCGATACGTTCCTGACCGGGGGTCTCGACCGTTACGCCGAGGATCACCATCACCCCGATCGGCGCGGCACGAGCCGGCTGTCGCCGTATCTGCACTTCGGGCACATCGCCGCGCACGAGATTTTCGCTCGCATCATGACGCGCGAGCGCTGGACCACGCGGCGTCTGGGCGGCGGCGCCGCGGGCGCACGCGAGGGCTGGTGGCAGGTCTCGCCTTCGGCCGAGATGTTCCTCGACCAGTTGCTGACGTGGCGTGAACTGGCCTTCAACGGCGCCGCGCGGATCCCCGGGTTCACCGAGTACGCGTCGCTGCCCGCGTGGGCGCGGCACACGCTCGAGGCGCACCTCGAGGATGCGCGGCCGCATCAGTACACGATCGAGACACTCGACGCCGCGGATACAGACGACCCGGTGTGGAACGCGGCGCAACGGGAACTGGTCCAGGAGGGCTGGTTCCACGGCTACCTCCGGATGCTGTGGGGCAAGAAAATCCTGGAGTGGAGCGCGCACCCGTCAGACGCCCTGAGCCGGATGGAGCACCTGATGAACCGGTACTCCCTCGACGGGAGAGATCCCGTGTCGTACGCGAGCTTCGGATGGGTGCTGGGGCGCTACGATCGCCCGTGGCCTGAGCGCCCGGTGTTCGGCACCGTGCGATGCATGACGTCAGCGAGTGCCCGGCGCAAACTGAAGATGACGCACTACCTCGACACCTACGGGCCCCTTCCCAAGCTCTTCTGATTTTCTTGCCCGGGCACGGCTTGTGCAGCCCGGACGGCTTGTGCAGAATGATGCGCGGCGTGACGGCGGGACGTGTCCGCCGCCACTGCCGCCCGAAAGGATACCCAATGTCCGATCCCACTTCGACCGATCCCACTTTGAACCTGATGGTCCCGCGCGGCGACAAGAGCGTGTGGGACAAACCGACGTTCGGTTCGACCCTGTCCACCTACGACCAGGAGCGCTGGATGGCCGCGGCCTGCGGCACGGCGCTCGCGATGTTCGGTTCGCGCCGCGGCGGCTTCACCGGCGGACTGCTCGCCACGGCGGGCGCGGTCCTGTCGCTGCGCGCCGTCATGGGCCGACGCGACATGGGCGTCGCCAGGGACTTCATCGATCGTCAGCTCAAGGCCAACGGCTGGCGGCCGTCCGACATGGTGTCGGAGGCGTCCGAACAGTCGTTCCCCGCAAGCGATCCCCCTTCGTGGACCCCAACCGCCGGGGCGCCCACACAGCCCTAAGGGGACACTCATCTTTAGGCTGAAGCGTTGATACGACAGGACGAGATCTGAAAAGCCGCTCGATCGACCGGGGGGCGATCAGATCTCGTTATTCCTGACGGCGGCCTGGTCTGTCAGCACCGTCAACACTGAGGGCGCCAGAGCGGACGTGGCCTGGCTCCCGAACTTCGGCCGATCTCCTTCCGGACCGCCAAGCCCTGGCAGCAGCCGGTTGGCCAGGACCATCGCGCCCGCCACCCACGCCGGGGCGGCGTTGTTGGCCAGCATTGCGAGGCGGGCCGGAAGCGTGATGGTCAGTTCCGGATCCCCATACCGACAGGCTTCCACGATCTCCCGCGCGGCACTCTCGGCCGACGCCGACAGGACCGGCAGGGAATCGGCGACGACAAACCAGGCGTACTCCGCTTCGTGCTTCCCCTTGACTTCGACGTTCACCGGCGACCCGGTGCGCATCAGTCCCGGTGTGACGGTGGTGACCCGGATCCCGTACTGCGCCAGCTCCGTCCGGACGGCATCCGACAACCCCACCAGGGCGAACTTGCTCGCGGAATACGGCCCGAGATGCGGGACGGCGATTCGTCCGCCCACCGAGGCGATGTTGACAATCCGTCCGAACTGACGCAGACGCATCGACGGCACGGCCTCGAACATCAGATGGAGCGGGCCCCAGAAGTGGGTCGCCATCGCGTTCTCGAAATCCGCCGTCGTCATATGTTCCAGCGGGCCGACATGGATCACACCCGCATTGTTGATGAGGACGTCGATGGCCGGCCATCGCTCGAGAATGGTGGCCACGGCGGCGCGGACGTCAGCGCGTCGTCTGATGTCGCAGCTGATCGTGAGCACCTCGCCTGGTGAGCCGGCGAGATCCTCGCGAGCGCGCGCCAGCTCGTCTTCGCTGCGCGCGAGCAGGCAGAGGTTCGCGCCTTCGGCGGCCAGTTGACGCGCAAGGACCAATCCCAGACCACGCGACCCGCCGGTGATGACGACGACGCGCCCGGCAAAGTCGATGGCGCGCCGCGCACGCGCAAGTCTGCCGGCAGCGGCGGCGCCGAAGGCGACACCCGCGGCGGCTGCCAGGAGCCACCTGCTACTCCGTTTCATGCCTCGTCCCTCCCGCAACCACCATGCCAGCCTTCGCGGATTGGCGTGGCGACCCTGCGCGCCTCAGTCCTTTGTCTGATGCAGGGCGAAGGCCGCGCCCTGCGGATCCAGGCACTGGACGATGCGATCACCGCCGGGGACGTCTACGGGACCGTGGAGAATGGTGCCGCCGTGGGCGGTCACGCGCGCGGCGCCCGCGTCCACGTCGTCCACGCGCACGTACTGCATCCAGTGCGGATGCGCCGGCGCGCCGGACGGCGCGTTGAACATGCCACCGAGCTGGGTGCCGCTACGGCCGAAGATGAGGTATACGCCCAGCGGACCCATGTCGTGGGCCACGACCTTCTCCCAGCCGAAGAGGGCGTGGTAGAAGCCGAACGCGGCTTCGTAGTCTGTCGTCATCAGCTCGTGCCAGGAAAACTCACCGAGGGCGGCGGGGGTATCGTCCGGAGCGGCGCCGCCTTCGGGTTTGAACGCGGCGAAGACCGCGCCCTGCGGATCCGCGAGCACGGCGAAGCGGCCTACCGTGGGGATGTCCATCGGCTTCTCGATCACGCGGCCGCCGAGCGACACCGCCTGCGCCGCCGTGGCATCGACGTCCGGCGTCTCGATGTACGCGTACCAGTGGGACGGCACCGTCAGGCTTGGGGGGAGTTGCATGACGCCGCCGATCGGCTTCTCGCCGGCCTTCCACATCGTGTAGGGCTCCGGGCCATCCCATACCAGCGTGGTCCACCCCGTGACCTTGCCGTAGAAGTGCTCGGCCGCCGATGGGTGGGTCGTCAGCAGGTCGTACCAGACAAATCGTCCACGCGCGTGTCCATCAGCCATGCGTTGCCTCCCGTTGCCCCGGCATTATCCTCCGAACGGCGGGGACCGGGGCGGAGGCACGTCGATGGTGCCGGGGTTCGCCAGCGGTATTGCTGGCAATCGGCCGGTCCGGTAAAGCGCATAAGGGCCGTCAGTCGCAACCGGCGTCAGGTGGAAGGCGGCGCGGGCGAAATCCATCAGGTCGGCGGAGGTCGCGCGGGTGTCCACGACCACATAGCCGATGTTCAGGGTGTCGGCGAGGGCATGCGCCTGGTCGATAGCGGCGTGCCGGCGGCGCTCGGAGACTTCGCGATTCTCGCTGAGCGCCATCAGCACGCGCGTGACGGCGAGCCGACGGTACTGGCGCACACTGCGGCCCGGCAGGCGTGAGACGTAGCCCCCGATCAGCTGCTTTTCGTGGACGGTCTGAAAGTACTGGCCCGAGGCGCTGGCGTTCCCGTGGGACGTCATGCCGTCACGAAGGCCGAATGGCAGATTCAGGACGCGCACATCGCGCGGGTCGGCCGCGATGATCCGATTCACCTCGGGCACGGCGGCGGACGAGAGGGCGCGCGGCGCCGGCAGCATCTCGAAGAGTAGCGCGGCGGTCACCGCCGTCGTCAGAGCCGCCGGGCGCCAGCGCGGTCCGGCGCCGCCGCTGGCCCGTTCGCGAAGGGCGCGCAGCGCGAAGGCGAGCAGTATGCTCAGGCCGAGCATCACAAGGACCGTCATCCGCTGCGGCATCCGCGCCGCGCCGACGACGGGAACGTACCTGAGCAGCGCCCACGGGGTGGGGATGTACGTCATGACATCGCCGATACGGACGAACGGACCCAGCGCAAGACTTGCGGCGAAGGCCGTGAACAGAAGCCAGTAGCGAGGCAGTATCTCCCTGCCGCAGGCCACGGCTGCCACGAGGGCCGCCGTCAGCACCCATGGAATGGAGCCGATGTTCTCGGCGAACCCTCCGGGCATGAGCCGCGCGCCCTCGGCGAAGAACCCGCCGAACCACGGATGCAGCGGATTCGGCACGAAGAAGGCTAGCAGGTCCATGCCGGGCGGGCTGCTTCTCCAGAGCACTCTCGGCCGGCTCCAGTTGCGCTCTGCCGCCGCGCCCACGAGCGCCGACAGCACGGGCGTCAGCAGGACCGCACAGGCCACGGCCGCCACCGCGCCCGCACGCACGAATGCCATCGGCGGACGGGTCCACGTCAAGCGGGGGCGCGCCATCAGCCAGAGACGTGCCAGCGCCAGGATGCTCAGCGCCAGAACCGGGGTGTACAGCTTCGTCATGCTGACCTGGATCGAGAAGATCTCGACCCGTCTGCCGCCACTGACCATGATGCCGGCGACGAGCCCTGCCAGACAGACGAGCGCGATGTCGAGGGAGATGACGGCCGGGCGTGGGGGAAACGTGAGAGGAGCCCGGTGGATGACGACGGCCGCGTACACGATCGCGAAGACTCCGATGAGCAGGCAGTACACGCCGTAGTACGGATCGCACAGGAATGCGGCGGCCACGACGGCGCCCGTGAGCGCCGCGAGAGCGGGGGTTGGCCGGAAGTGCAGGCGCTCGAAGAGCATCACGAACAGCGGGAGGGGCGCTGCCTGGACGAGACTGAAATGCTCCATCGCGCGCGCGCTCATGTACGGTGAAAACCCGAATGCGAGGCCCGCGACCCAGCCGGCGGCGGCGTCACCGCTCAGCCGCCGGGCGCAGAGAAACATCGCGTACGCTGACGCCACGCCACTGCCGATCACCAGCACGTTGTAGGTCGCCACGAGGCCGATGAGCGGAAGCAATGGGAATGCGACGAGGTTCGCAAGCGTGGTGTAGTTCTGGAGCGTCATCGGCACCGCCGGCGACAGCGACAGAATCTCGGTCGTGAAGAAGGGCATCTCGCCGTGCGCGACGACCGCGTGGCGGAAGACCCAGAGGTTCCAGATGTACACCCCGGTGTCCCCCGAGACGGGGCC
>JANPJN010000376.1:0-2517 GCA_031425515.1 Acidobacteriota bacterium
CTGGTCGAGCTCGAGTGGGGCTATCTACGCAACTGGCCGGCCTCGCACGTCGGCCGGACACAACTCGTGCGCTACGCGCGCGCCGCTGGACTCGACGACCACCTCGTTGTCCGCACCGTGTGGCCGCTCCTCGAAGAGGCCGTGCGGGAACGGGGTGAAGATTTCCCGCCCGACATCACCGTGATTCCCGTGCCGGACGCGGCGTCGGCAGCGCCGCTCGCGGCGCATGACGTCGCGGCGCATGAAGTACGCACCGTGCGGGCGGCGGACGGACGTCGATCCGGCGGGCGCCGGTCTGACGCGCGCCGCGATGTCGCGGGAGCTGTCCCGCCGATGCGCGGCTCTGACGTAGCGCCTGCGGTGACGGCGGTTGTGGCGGATGTTCCCTTGCGGCCGCATACCTTGGCCGACGCGCCTGCTCCGGCCCGGCGGCGCTACCTCGCCGCCCTCGCGATTCCCGCCCTGCTCGCCGTCGGCGTGGCGCCGGCCGTCTGGGAGTGGTCCGCGCCGACCCGATCCGGCGGTCCCGGTGGAGCGTCCGGTCCGTCTGCGGCCGCCGTACGCCCGCCGCAGGCGCCGGCGGCCACCCGCGCGTCCGCCCCACGCCCGTCGGACCACGTCGAGCCGGTTCAGCCACGGCCGTCGGAGCCGCTTCAGTCCGCCGAGGCTGTAGCGACCCGATCGCGAGCGTCCGACCTGCGCCAGCCCGATGACGCCGCGCAGTCCCGCTCCTCGGTAGCGGCGCCGTCCGGAACCGCCGGAACGCTACAGGCTCGCGTCGAACCGGCGCGCGTCGGCACCGGCGGAAGCGCGGAGAGCACCGACGATGTGGTGCCGGCGGCACGGCCGGTTCGTGGGATCCCGGATGGGCCGGCGTACTCGCCGTCGTTTGCCAGCGTCGGGAGCGCGATGTTCTATCAGGCCGAGTCGGGCGGCCGCAGCGCGCTCATGCGCGCCGACACCGACAGTCGCGGGGCCATCCTCCGCATCACCAGCGTCGTGGACGACCGCGCGCGCAACTTCCACGCGCGCCCCTCGCCCGATGGCGCGCGGATCGCGTTCGATTCGGATCGCGACGGGGAACGCGCCGTCTACGTGGCCAACGCCGACGGCAACGACGTCAAGCGAATCAGCGGCGACGGGTTCGCCGCGATTCCGAGCTGGTCTCCGGACGGGCGGACGCTCGCGTTCGTGCGGGCCGAGCCCGGACGGCCGAAGGTGTGGAACCTGTGGACCGCGGACGTGGAGTCGGGTGGCGCGCGCCGGCTGACCTCGTATACCGTCGGCGCCCCCTGGGGCGGCTCCTGGTTTCCGGACGGCCGGCGCATCGCCTACAGCCACGAAACCGACCTCGTCATCCTCGATCGGGAGACCGGCAAACGGCGCGTCTTCAAATCCCCGGTTCGGGGTCGTCTGGTTCGCACGCCCGCGGTGTCGCCTGACGGCCGGCGCGTGATGTTCCAGGTCTACCGCGACGGCGCCTGGCTTCTCGACCTGACCGACGGGTCCATGCGCAAGGTGCTCTCGGACCCGTCCGCGGAGGAATACACGTGGGCTCCCGACGGCAAGCGCGTCGCCTACCACAGCCGCGGCACCGGCAACTGGGGCGTCTGGATCATGGCGCCCCGGTAGCGGATTAGCTCGAGGCGGAGACGGCCGATTTGCACCTGCCGGACATCAGGTTTTGATGACCGGCGCCCGGGGAGCCCACGTCCGTGGCCCCCATGAGGCTACCGTCGGTCCTGGCGTTACAATCGGGCGTGGATCTGCGGTTCTTCATCGATCCAGCGACGGGTCAACCGCATATCTACGGTCACAGCGTGACCGAGGTGGAGGTCGAAGACGTTCTGGTGCGTCCGAGTGAGGATCGCCCTGGCTCGGATGGATCACGCTGGCGCTCGGTCAAACGGAGGCCGGCCGGTATTTGAAGGTCATTTACGTGCCCGATGCTGAACCAGGTTCTGTCTTCGTCATCACCGCATACGATCTTGGCCCGAAGGCGTTGAAGGCGCTGCGGCGCAGGCGGAAGAAATCATGAAAGAGGCGAAATACCCTGCTGGATGGGACGAGGCTCGGGTCAAGCGCGTGCTGGCTCACTACGGCCAGCAGTCGGACGCCGAGGCGGTCGCCGAAGACGAAGCGGCCTACGAATCCACCACGCACACGGCGATGGAGGTTCCTGTCGATCTGGTGCCTGCCGTCCGGGAATTGCTAGCCAGGCGTCGGGCCGGATAGCTCGACCCGAGCCGTGAGCCTGTCTCATCCCGGAACCCGGTCTGCTGCTACACTGTCGCCGTCCGTGACCCGGCCGATCTTGATCACCATCGTGCTGGCGACCGCCGCGGCATGTCGCGAGGCGCCGTCGCCACCCGCACCGCGCGGCGGCGATGTCGTCCTCCAGCGCGAGGTCGAGACGATTGCGGCCCGCGTGCCGCCCCGCGCGACGCTCGACAGCCTCCTCGCCACGCACCAGCTCACCGCCCCATTCGTCCAGGCCGCCGTCGCCTCCGCGCGCGC
>JANPJN010000377.1:0-2307 GCA_031425515.1 Acidobacteriota bacterium
GCCACGTCGAGCATCGCCGAGTGCGGGTTGCCGCGGAAGTCGATCGACACAAGCGGCGCGGTCACGTATTCGAGAATGCCCTTGAGCGGACCGTCAGCGGCCGTCTTGAACGCGGCGTTGACGGCCTCGGCCGACGTCTTCTTGTCCACGAGCACCGCAAGGTCCACGACCGAGACGTTCGGGGTCGGCACGCGCATCGAGATCCCGTCGAGCCGTCCCTTCATCTCCGGCATCACTTCGCCCATCGCCACCGCCGCGCCGGTCGTGGTCGGGATGATCGACAGCGCCGCCGCGCGCGCGCGCCGCATGTCCTTGTGCGGCAGGTCGAGGAGCTGCTGGTCGTTCGTGTAGGAATGCACGGTCGTCATCCATCCCTTGCGGATGCCGAAACTCTCGTGCAGCACCTTGACGATGGGCGCCAGACAGTTGGTGGTGCAGGACGCGTTCGAGATGATCTGGTGTGCCGCCGGGTCATATTTGTCCTCGTTCACCCCGAGCACAATCGTGATATCCGGCTTCTTCGCGGGCGCCGTGATGACGACCTTCTTCGCCCCGGCCGTGATGTGCTTCGCGGCGTCGTCGCGGTTGGTGAAGAGGCCGGTGCCCTCGAACACGACGTCCACGCCGAGCGCCTTCCACGGCAGCTGCGCGGGATCACGCATCGACAGGACCTGGAACTCGTCCTTGCCGACGGTGATCCGGTCGCCCTTTGCGGACGACTCGGCCTTCAGGTTGCCCATGATCGAGTCGTACTTGAGCAGATGCGCGAGAGTAGCCGCGCTGGTCAGATCGTTGACCGCGACGATATCGATGCTGCTGTCGTCCATGGCAGCGCGCATGATGTTGCGCCCGATCCGGCCGAACCCGTTAATCCCGACTTTGATGGCCATCTGCGATACCTCCCAGTACCTCTCGAAACAGTTGATTCTAATGAACGGCTTGCGCCGCGGTCAAACGCCGACTAGAGTGAACCGATCCCCGCATGTACGCCCTTTACAGCGTCCTCATCGTGGCGTTCTGCGCCGTGATGTCGCCGTACCTGATTTACCAGGCGGTGCGGTACCGGAAGTACATCCGCAACCTGCCCCAGCGGCTGGGGCTGCTGCCGCGCTCCTTCAATCACGACGCCGACGAATCGATCTGGATTCATGCCGTGTCGGTGGGCGAAGTGCTGACCGCGCGCGCGCTCCTGCCGGACCTGCGCGAGCGCTACCCCAGACTGCGGATCTTCCTGTCGACCACGACGATGACGGGCCAGCAGATCGCCCGGAACAACCTTCAGTACATCGACGAGGTCTTCTATTTTCCGTTCGATCTCGGGTTCATCGTAAACCGGACGCTCGGCCTCGTGAAGCCCCGTCTCTTCATTATGATGGAAACCGAGATCTGGCCGAACCTGCTCCGCGCGTGCCAGCGCGCCGGCGTTCGGACGCTGCTCGTCAACGGACGGATTTCTTCGCGCTCCTACCCCCGTTACCGGCTGGCGCGCCCGTTCTTCCGGCGCGTGCTGCGTGACGTCGATCGCTTCTGCATGCAGAGCGACGAGTCGGCCCGCCGCGTGATCGACATCGGCGCCGACCCGCAGCGCGTGACCGTGACGGGATCGCTCAAGTTCGACTCGCTCGATGTCCCCGGCGCCGCGGCACCGGCCGACCGCGGCCGCAACCGCGTGCTCCGCTACTTCCGCATGGCGCCGGGCCGCCCCGTGATCATCGCGGCCAGCACGCTGCGCGGGGAGGAAGAGCCGGTGCTCGACGCCTTCCAGCGCATCCGGGCAACGCTCACGAACGCCCTGCTGATCATCGCTCCACGAAAGCCCGAGCGCTTCGACGAGACGGAGCGGCTGGCCCGTCGCGCCGGCTGGAACGTCGCACGAAGGACAGAGCTCCGCGTCGATGCCGAGCCGCGCTGCGACGTGGTGGTGCTCGACACGATCGGCGAGCTGGCGCAGATCTTCCAGGTGGCCACGGTGGTCTTCGTTGGCGGAAGCCTCGTGGACGCCGGCGGGCACAACATCCTCGAACCGGCGGTCTTCGGCAAGCCCATCGTCTTCGGCCCGCACATGCACAACTTCACCGAGATCGCGCGGACCTTTCTCGACCACGGCGCCGCCATCCAGGTGCGTGACGGGCGCGAGCTGGAGACGGTGCTGCGGGATCTGCTCGGCGACCCGGTCCGCCGCGCCACGCTCGGCGCCGGCGCACGCGCGCTGGTCGAGGCCAACCGCGGCGCCCGCGCCCGCAGCCTCTCGGCCATCGCGCAGCTGCTGCCCCCGGACAATCCCGGCGGCGTCGTCCGCCCGTTCCG
>JANPJN010000378.1:0-1541 GCA_031425515.1 Acidobacteriota bacterium
GCGCGGATTCTCTCCGGCAGCCGTTTCACGATCCTGCGGCTCGCCGAGGAGATTGCCTACAACCATCACGAGCGATGGGACGGCGACGGCTATGCCGGCGTGACGGGATCGGCGATTCCCCTCGCGGGGCGGATCGTGGCGGTCGCGGATGTCTTCGACGCGCTCACCCAGAAGCGGCCCTACAAGGCAGCCTGGCCGGTCGCGGAGGCGACTGCCGAAATGGAACGGCAGCGCGGCCGCCAGTTCGATCCCGCACTCGTCGATGCCTTCCTGCGCGTCATCGAAACGCGGGAGCAGATGCCTCAGCTCTGAAACGCGCATCCCGGAGCACGAGACCATGGGCCTGCGTTCGCGCCACATCACCGACTGGCTCACAGAGCGTCTGGCGGCCAGCGGCGCCGCGGGGTTCGTGGTCGGACTCAGCGGCGGACTCGATTCCGCCGTGGTCGCGCGCCTCTGCCAGATCGCCGCGCCGGACCGGGTCGTCACCCTGATCCTGCCGTGCCACAGCGAGGACTCCGACGAAGCCGATGCCCGTCTGGTGGCGGGGCAGTTCGATCTTCCAGTCAAACGCGTCGACCTCGCGCCGGCGTACGACCGCCTGGTGGCTGAGCTCGACGACGACTTCGGCCGGGCGGCTGCCGGCGCCGGCGATCCAGCGTCCGACGCGCACCGCGCGCGCCTCCCGCTGGCGAACCTGAAGGCGCGGCTGCGGATGTCGGCGCTGTACTTCGCCGCCAATGCGCTGGGCTACCTCGTGGCCGGCACCGCGAACCGGAGCGAGCGGCTGCTCGGCTACTTCACGAAGAACGGCGACGGCGCCAGCGACGTTCTGCCGCTTGGCGGCTTGCTCAAGGGGGAAGTGCGCACGCTCGCGCAGGAACTGGGCGTTCCGGACGCCATCCTCGACAAGGCTCCGAGCGCCGGACTCTGGCCGGGGCAGACCGACGAAGCGGAGATGGGCTTCACCTACGCGGAGCTCGAGCGGTACGTGACGGCAGGCCCCGACGCGGTGTCGCCCGCGCTGGTGATGCGAGTCGAGCGCCTGATCCGTTCCACCGAGCACAAGCGCGCGCTGCCCGCCATGCCGGACGACGCGTAGCCCGAGCTTCGCGCACGACGCCGTGCCAGACGCCGCCGGGCTCCCGGGCTTACCCGACCCCCATCTGTATCTCCGGCGGCTCGGCCGGCTGAGACACGTCCTCCGCGGCCCCGACCAGACGCTGGCGCGCGGCCCGTGCCGCATCCCGCATGACCGGGTCCGACGCCGCCTCGAAGCGTCGAAGCTCCGGCTCGAGGCCTCCGAGCTGCAACGCCCCGACCGCGTAGACGGCGCAGGACCGGAGCCACGCGTCTTCGCTGCCGAGCAGCGTGGCCACCGCCTGCTCGGCCGTCTCGAGCCGGGCGCCCACCAGGCGGTCTGCGAGCGCGATGCGTGTCTCGATGCTGACCTGGCTGTCGAGCAGCGGCACCAGCACGCGCCGGAGATCGGGCGTCAGCACATTGTCCAGGAACTCGAGCGCGTTCGCGCGCACGAGCGG
>JANPJN010000379.1:0-3192 GCA_031425515.1 Acidobacteriota bacterium
CGACACCCTCGACCGCTCGAGCATCGGCGTGGACACCACCGACGGCGCCGTCACGCTCACCGGGACGGTCGCATCGGAGACGCAGCGCACCCGGGCGCTGCAGCTCGCGCGGGAGACCGTGGGTGTGAAGTCGGTCACCGATCGGCTGACGATCCGCTAGTCGCCTGGGCGCATCGACTCACGCCTCCAGGCACGCGTCGAGGCTCAGGCGCTCACGTACGGCCACCGCTGCGGCCGCGACAGCATCGCGTTGGCGTCGTCGTCATTTCTGAACCGCTCGCGCACGGGATCCCAGACGAGACGACGCTTGGTCTTCATGGCGATGTGATGGAGGAGGCAGGTGGAGCAGGCGCGATGCGCCACCTCCACCGGCGCAATCGGCTGCTGGCGCGACCGCACGCAGTCGAGCCAGTTCCCATGGTGATCGCGGCTCTCGTAGAGGTGCACCTCACCGGACCCGATGACCGACGAGAGGATCTTCGGGTCGCTCGCGGCGAGCGCCTTCGGGTCCTTCAACTTCGCCCCCGGATCGCTCCCCGTGACCGTCTCGCCGCCGCGCGACACGAAGATCCAGCCGTCGCGCCCCACGAAGCGAATGCCGTTGGGGAAGTCGCCGCTCACGATCATCCGCACGCCGCCGGCATACAGCGCCTCAGTCCGGAAAGGCCCGTGCACGTCCCACAGGCCCCGCGCTGGAAACGTCGCCGAGCCCCAGATCTCCAGCGGGCCCGTGTGCTCGGTGCCCATACCCCAGTGGGCACTGTCGATGTGGTGGGCACCCCACCCGGTGATCATCCCGGCGCCGAACTGCTCGCAGCGTAACCAGCCCGGACGGTCGTAGCCGACGCGCGGATGCACGCGCTTCTCGGTGTAGGGAACGACTGGCGTCGATCCCAGCCACCGGTCGTAGTCGAGACCGTCCGGCACCGGCATCACCGGCTCGTCGTCGCCGGACGGGTCGCCCGGAAGTCCCACTTCAACGGTCTGCAGATCGCCGATTCGGCCGTTGCGCACGAGCTCCGCGGCGTAGCGGAACTGGGGCGACGATCGCTGCTGACTGCCAATCTGGAAGATTCGGCCCGACCGGTGGACCGCATCGCTCAGGGCGCGGCCTTCGGCAATCGTGAGCGACGCGGGCTTCTGCAGGTAGACGTCCTTTCCCGCGCGCACGGCATCGATGGCGATCTCGGCGTGCCAGTGATCGGGTGTGCTGATGACCACCGCGTCGATGTCCGGGTTGGCGAGCATCTCCCGGTAGTCCGCGTAGCCCGTCACGCCCGCATAGGGAGCGCCCGCCCTGGCGGCGTAGTGCCCGTTCACCAGCGTCTTCGCCTCGTCCATCCGGCGCCGATCGATGTCGCAGACGGCCATGATGCGCGCCGTGTCGTGCTTCCAGAGACCCGGCAGATCGTGGACTCTCGAGATGCGCCCCGTCCCGATGGCGCCGATGCTGATCCGGTTGCCGGGTGCCAACGCTCCCAGGACGGAACTGGGGACGATGGAGGGGAAGCCCGCGGCGGCGACGGCCGCGAGGCTGCCGCCGGTCCGCTTCAGGAATGACCGTCGGGAGGAGGGGGTTCGGCGCATGGTCTTTTTCTACACGCCCCTCGGCGGGGCGGCGGGAGACGCGGGTGGAAACGTGACGCGGGCGGCGCGCGCCTGCGCGGTGAGCATCAATTCCGTCGCGAGGAAACAGTGCGCCTGCGACATCGCGGTTTCAGTACGGTTCACGACATCCGACACCAGTTGCTCGCCGTAGGGCAGCGGCACCGCGGCGCAGTCGATGTATCGCGTCTCTTTCTGATCGGTCAGGAACAGGTGGCTGCCGCCCGGCCGGCCGGCGATATCGATGTTCTTCCGCACCTCGATGAAGCCGTCGGTCCCGAGAATCGTCAGACGTCCGTCGCCCCAGGTCGCCAGGCCGTCCGGCGTGAACCAGTCCACCCGGATATACCCGGCGCCGCGGTCGCCGCGAAGCATCACGTCCCCGAAATCCTCGAAGCGCGGGTATTGCGGGTGGTGGACGTTGCCCACCTGCGCCGCGACGACCTCGCCGCGGGTCGAGCCCGTAAAGAAGAGGAACTGGTCCGCCTGGTGCGATCCGATGTCGCAGAGAATGCCGCCGAACTGGTCCCGATCGAAAAACCACGGCGGGCGCGTCGCGGTGTTCATCCGGTGAGGTCCGAGCCCGATGGTCTGCACGACCTGTCCGATCGCTCCCGCCTTGACGAGATCGCCGGCGCGCACGGTCGCGCGATTCTCGAACCGCTCGCTGTACATGATGGAGTAGATGCGCCTGGTGTCGGCCTGGACACGCTTCACGTCGGCGAGCTGCGCGAGCGTCGTCACGCCCGGCTTGTCGGCCATGTAGTCCTTGCCGTGCTGCATGACACGGATCCCGAGCGGCGCGCGCTCGCTGGGGATGGCGGCACTCACCACGAGCTGCACGGAGCGGTCATCCAGGATCTCCTGCTCCGTTCGCGCCGGCCGGGCGGCGGGGAAGCGCTTGAGGAACGCGGCAAGCAGATCCGGCTCCTTCGCGTAGACCGAGACCAGTTCGCCGCCGCCGCGCTGCACGGCCTCGACCTGGCTGTAGATGTGCCCGTGATTCAGGCCGACGACCGAAAACCGGATGCGCGCGGCCACCGAAGGGGCGGTCCGGACCGCTGCCTCTGGGCGGGCGGTCAGCAGCGCGGCCGATCCCGCCACGGTCCCCAGGAAACGCCGCCGGCCGATGCCTCTCATGGTCATGGTCTGCTCCCCGGCGCATGGGTCTCGCCGCCGGCGACAGTCTATACCGACCACTTGCGGTCTGCTTGCGGGAGCGCCGAGTACGGCCGTTCGCTCGGCGGCGTCGTCAATCTCCAGATCAAGTCCGGCACCAACACCCTTCATGGCGGCGCGTTCGAGTTCCATCGCAACGACGCCTTCGACGCCAACAATTTCTTCAACAATCGAGCAGGCCGCGCGAAACCCGACTTCCGGCAGAACCAGTTCGGCGGCACGCTGGGCGGCGCGCTGTTCCGCGACCGCACGTTCTTCTTCGCCGACTACCAGGGGCACCGCGAGACCCAGGGGCAGACGTTCCTGTCCACGGTCCCGTCGCTGGCCATGCGGACCGGCAACTTCTCGGAGTTGAATCGGGTGATCTACGACCCGCAGACGGGGCAGCCGTTTGCGGGCAACGTCATT
>JANPJN010000380.1:0-7489 GCA_031425515.1 Acidobacteriota bacterium
CCGGCGGGGCCACGACGGCGCTCGGGCAGGACGGTGGACGATGAGGTGTCCGAAGTGCCGGTACATCAGCTTCGACAACACCGACCGCTGCCGCAACTGCGGGTATGAGTTCGCGCTGTCCGAAGCGACGCCTCCCCTCGATCTTCCGATCCACACCGCCGACGAGCCGTTCGGGCCGCTCGGGGATTTCGGGATCGAGGATCTGCCCGGCGATGGTCCGGCGGCGTCCGGCCCGCCCGTACGCCGCGACGACAAAGCCAGCGCCTTCGACCTGCCGCTGTTCAAGGACCGTCCGATCGACGACGACAGGCCGCTCGTGACCTCGCCCGCCATCCCGCGCCAGCCGCTGTCGGTCCGCAAGTCGAGCCCCCTTCCGTCGCGCTCACCCAAGGGCCTGGCCGAGGACCCGGTGCTGAATCTCGATGCACTCGAGCCCGACGCGCCTCCCTTGCGGCACGTCCCATGGCTGCCGAAGACGGACCTGCGTCCGCGCGCGCACGCCGAGGCTCCGCCGGAGCCGTCCGCAGTGGAACCGGCGGGCCTCCCCGCGCGGCTCGCCGCGGGGATGGCCGATGCGGTGCTCCTCGCAGGCATCTGCGGGGCGGTCGTGTACATCACGCTCCGGGTCTGCGGCCTGCGGTCCGATCAGATCGCCGCCCTGCCGGTGGCCCCCCTCTCAGGCTTTCTGCTGCTGCTCGTCGGCGGCTACTTCGTGCTGCTGACCGCCGCGGGCGGACAGACCATCGGCAAGATGGCCGTCGGCATTCGCGTGGTGCCGATGCACGAGGGCGAGCGTGTGTCGCTCGGTGCATCCTCGATGCGGGCCGCCGGCTACCTCGTCTCCCTGCTGCCGGCCGGCCTCGGCCTCCTGCCCGCCATCATCCACGCGGACCGTCGCGCGCTGCACGACCGCCTCGCCGACACCCGTGTCGTCGCCGTCCCGCGGCCAAAAGCGTGACCCGGCTCGCCGTCTTCGTCGCGACCTTCGGCTACTGCGGCTACTTTCCGATTGCGCCCGGCACGGTGGGCTCCGCCGCCGGCCTGCTCGTGTACGCGCTGGTGCGCTACGCACAGATGCCGGGGGTAGAAGTGGCGGCGATCGCCGTGCTGTTCGTCGCGGGGCTCTGGGCCGCCACGACGGCAGAGCGGTTCTTTGGCGGCATCGACCCCGGACCGATCGTGATCGACGAAGTGGTCGGCATGCTCATCACGCTCGCCTTCATCCCGGTGGGCTGGTCGGGCGCGGTCGCCGGGTTCGTGCTGTTCCGGATCTTCGATGTCATCAAACCGTATCCGGCCGGCCGCTTCGAGCGCCTGCACGGCGGACTCGGCGTGATGGCCGACGATGCGATGGCCGCGGTGTACGCGAACCTGTCGCTGCGCCTGCTCATGTGGATGCTGCCGGCATGGATCGCGTGAGCGCCGGGGCCCGCCCGCTCGCCTCGGCCGAGATCATCGCCGTCGGCAGCGAGCTGCTCGGGACCACCCGGATCGACACCAACTCCCTCTTTCTCGCCGGCCGTCTCGCCTCGCTCGGGATCGACCTGCGGGCGAAATCGGTCGTGGGCGACGATCGCGCGACGCTCGCGGCCGCCGTCACCTCCGCGCTGACGCGCGCGGACCTCGTGCTGCTGACCGGCGGCCTCGGCCCGACCGACGACGACCTCACCCGCGAGGTCGTGGCGGGCGTACTCGGCCTCGCCCTGCACGAGCAGTCCGCCATCGTCCTGCAGATCGAAGAGCGGTTCGCTCGACGCGGTCTGCGGATGCCGGACGCGAATCGGCGGCAGGCCATGGTGCCCGAGGGCGGCGTGTCGCTCGACAATCCCAACGGGACGGCGCCGGGGTTGCTGATCGACCACGGCGAACAGGTGATCGTGCTGCTGCCGGGACCGCCTCGTGAGCTGCAGCCGATGTTCGACGGCCTGTGCGCGGGACGGCTGCTCGCGAGGGCCGGCCTCGAACGGACGTTCCACGCTTCGCTGTTCGTGGCGGGGCGGGGAGAATCGCACGTCGAGGAAATCGTCCAGCCGATCTACTCCGGCTGGGTGACGGGCGATGCGCCGATCCAGACGACGATTCTCGCGATGCCCGGGCAGGTGGAACTGCATCTCGCGCATCGCGCTCAGGATCCTGACGCTGGCGCGCGGCGGGTGAGCGCGGCGAGGGACGAGCTCGCGGCCGCCCTGGGCCGCGATGTGTTCAGCCTCGACGGACGGTCGCTCGAAGAGGTCGTCGGCGGGCTGCTGACCGATCGCGGGCTGACCCTTTCGGCCGCCGAGTCCTGCACGGGTGGTCTGCTGCTCTCGCGCCTGACCGACGTGCCTGGCAGCTCGCGCTATGTGCTCGGCGGCGTCGTCGCCTACAGCAACGAGCTGAAGGCCTCGCTCGCCGGGGTTCCGGAGAGCACGGTCGCGGCGCACGGCGCGGTGAGCGAGGCCGTAGCGGTCGCGCTGGCCGAGGGCATCAGGGCACGCACCGGATCGAGCCTGGCCGTCGGCATCACCGGCATCGCGGGTCCGGGCGGCGGGACGGATCAGAAGCCGGTCGGCACGGTCGCCATCGCGCTCGCCGGCCGGGACATGCCCTCCCGGGCCCGCCTGTTCTCATTCTTCGGGGGCCGGCCCCAGGTCAAGTTCCAGGCGTCGCAGGCGGGTCTGGACATGGTGCGCCGTGGCCTGCAGTTCCCGCAGGGAGGGTGAGTCGCGCGCCGCGCGAGCCCCTGCGAGTACCATTGGGCTGATGCGGCTCGCCTTCCTCCGGCGCACGGACGTCCCGGATGGGGCACGGTCACGATTCCCGTTCAGGCGGACGGCGGTGGCCGCATGACGGCCGTCGCCGTGCTGGGCGCCGGCAGCTGGGGCACCGCGCTCGCGATACATCTGGCGCGCGCCGGTCGATCGGTCCGCCTCTGGGCCCGGAGCCCCGAGCTGGTGGACTGCATGGTCCGCACCCGGATCAACCCGTCGTACCTGGCGGGCGCGGCATTGCCACCCGCGGTCGTTCCCCACCCCTCGCTCGCGGAGGCTCTCGCCGGCGCCGACTTCGTGGTCGCGGCGGTTCCGTCGCACGGGCTGCGCGATGTCGTGCGCGCCGCCGCACCGCTGCTCACCGGACGGCCGGTGCTCGTGAGCGCGACGAAGGGGCTCGAGGAAGGCACGCTGCTCCGCATGTCGCAAGTGGTGATCGCGGAGACCGGCGGCCATCGTCCGGTGGTCGTGCTCTCAGGTCCGAGCTTCGCCTCCGAGGTTGCCAGCGGATTGCCGACCGCCGTGCTGGCGGCATCGGCGGACCCGGACGGGGCGCGGCGCGTTCAGGAGGAGTTCCGCGGGCCGGGACTACGCCTCTACGTGAGCGACGACGTGACGGGTGTCGAGATCGGCGGCGCGCTCAAGAACGTCATCGCGATTGCGGCGGGGGCGGTCGAGGGGCTCGGCCTTGGTCAGAACGCCATGGCGGCGCTCATCACGCGCGGGCTTGCCGAGATCTCGCGGCTGGCGTGCGCGGAAGGGGGGCGGCGCGACACGCTGGCCGGACTGAGCGGGCTCGGCGATCTGGTCCTGACCTGCACGGGCGCGCTGAGCCGCAATCGCCATGTCGGCATCGAACTGGGACGCGGCCGTCGGCTGCCCGACATCCTGGCTGAGCTGCGCATGGTGGCGGAGGGGGTGCGGACGACCGGCGCCGCCCTGCAGCTCGGCGTGCGCCACGGCATCGAGCTGCCGATCACCGCCCAGATGGCGGCGGTGCTCGCCGGCGACACCTCACCGCGCGATGCGGTGGAGTCCCTCATGGGCCGGCCACAGAAGGCCGAAATCGAGGAATAGTCTGGACATGGGATTTTTCGACCGGATCAAGCAGTCGCTCGCGCGTACGACGCAGCAGTTCGTCGAGCGCTTCGACGACGTGGTGCAGCGGGCGGACGATCCGACGCGGCGGGGCCAGCCGGTGGACGTCGAGACGGAGGAGGCGCTCGAGGAGGCACTCATTTCCGCCGACGTGGGGGTGGCGGCGACTGAACGGATCGTGCAGGCGGTGCGGGCGCGACGCGGCCGGACCGACTCGCTGCGGATCCTCGTGAAGGAGGAGATCCGAGAGATTCTCCGTGCCGCCAATCCCCCTGTCCCGACCGGCGCGAGGCCGCACGTGATGATGATCGTCGGCGTCAACGGGACGGGCAAGACCACGACCGTCGGCAAGCTCGCGCGGCTGATCAAGGAGTCCGGGCGGTCCCCGCTCATCTGCGCGGCGGACACGTTCCGTGCGGCGGCCGTCGAGCAACTGGAGATCTGGGCGACGCGGGCCGGAGTGGACATCATCCGGGCGCGCGCCGGCGCCGATCCGGCCGCGGTCGTCTTCGACGCGATCGTCGCGGCCCGGGCCCGACAGCGCGACGTGCTGATTGTGGACACGGCCGGCCGGCTGCACACGCGCGTGAACCTGATGACCGAGCTCGAGAAGATCCGGCGCATTGCCGCACGCGAGATTGAGGGGGCGCCGCACGAGGTCCTGCTGGTCCTGGACGCGACCGTGGGGCAGAACGGTCTGGCCCAGGCGCGCGAGTTCATGAATGTCGCCGGCGTGAACGGGATCGTCCTGACCAAGCTCGATGGGACGGCCCGCGGGGGGATTGCCGTCGCGATCGCGCACGACCTCAAGCTGCCGATCCGGTACGTGGGCGTGGGCGAAGGCATCGAGGACCTCGTCCCGTTCTCTCCGGACGAGTACGTGGATGCGCTCTTCGAGCAGGCGTGGTGAGGAGGCGGGACGCGGGACGCCCGGCGTAGCGTGCGCAGCGACGAGTTCTACATGACGCGCGCGCTGGCGGTCGCGGAGCGCGGGCGCGGGCGCACGTCGCCGAACCCCCTGGTCGGCGCCGTGCTGGTGGACGCCGAGGGGGTCGTCGTCGGATCCGGGCATCATGCGATCGCGGGCGGTCCGCACGCCGAGATCGTCGCGCTCCGCGCGGCGGGCGCCCGCGCGCGCGGGGCGACGCTGTTCTGCACGCTCGAGCCCTGTGCGCACGTCGGCCGCACGGGGCCGTGTGCGCCGCGGGTCGCGGAGGCCGGCGTGGCGCGTGTGGTGGTCGCCGTGCAGGATCCGAATCCGCTCGTCAGCGGGCGGGGCACGGCGCTGCTGCGCGCGCGCGGCGTCGCGGTGGCGGACGGCGTGTGCGAGGCCGAGGCACGGGCGATCAATCGGCCCTTCTTCAGCGTGATGACCCGGCGTCGTCCGTTCGTCACCATGAAGGTGGCGCTGAGCGCCGACGGCCGTATCAGTGAAGCGCCCGGCGTCCGCACATCGCTGACGGCGGCCTCCGCGAATCGGTTCATCCACCGGGAGCGCGCGGAGATTGATGCGATCGGGGTCGGGTCCGGCACGGTCCTCATCGATGATCCGCGGCTGACCGCCCGGGGCGCGTATCGGCACCGTCCGCTCGTCCGCGTGGTGTTCGATACGAGGCTGCGGACACCGGCGTCGGCCAAACTGTTCTCGACCCTCGACGCCGGGCCGGTCATAATCCTGACAACGCCCGAGGCCGCGCGGTCGGCCCCGCGGCGAGTGGCCGCCCTGACGCGGGCGGGCGCGGACGTCCTCGAGGTCGAACCGTCGCCTGGCGCGGTCGGCATGATGCGTGCGGGCGACGCCGGTGGGGGACACGTCGATCTGGCCGGGGCCCTCGAGCAGCTTGCCGTGCGGGGCATTTCGTCGCTCGTGGTCGAAGGGGGACCGGACCTGCACCGGGCGTTCTGGGACGCCGGGCTCGTCGATCGCGTCCAGATATTCAGAACGCCGCGCGAGCTGGGATCCCGCGGGCCGACGTGGCTCCCGGCCGTAGCCGCCGGTAACGGCTGGTCCGCGGCACGCCCCAGGACACTTGGCGTCGATCTCTTGATGGAAGGGTATGTTCACCGGGCTGATTGAAGCGATCGGAGAGGTGGCGGAGATCGCGCCGGCCTCGGACGGCTTCCGGCTGCGCATCCGCACGGGGCTCGCACCTGAGCTGTCGCCGGGCGACAGCCTCGCGGTGAATGGCGTGTGTCTGACAGTGATCGCCCCGGACGCCGACGGGCTGTTCGCCGACATCTCACCGGAGACGGCGAGGGTCACGGCGCTCGGCACGCTCTCGCCCGGCTCCCGCGTGAATCTGGAACGTCCGCTCCGGGCTGACGGACGGATCGGCGGGCACTTCGTCCAGGGCCACGTGGATGCGGTGGGAGCCATTGACGCGATCCAGCCCACGGGCGATGCCTTCCGGCTCACGATCCGCTATCCCTCCGATCTGGCGCCCTTCATCGTCCGGAAGGGCTCGATCGCCATCAACGGCATCAGCCTGACGGTGGCGGACTCGGGGGACCGGCGCCTCGACGTGCAGATCATCCCGTTCACCTGGGAGCACACGACGCTCAGCGGCGCGAAGCCTGGCGACCCGGTGAACATCGAAGTGGACATCCTCGGCAAGTACGCCGTGCGCGCCGCCGAACTGGCGGGGCTGGCGACCAACCCCGGCACGGCGCCTTGAGGGGCGGGAGTCAACCCATGGCGAAGCAGCCCACGAGATCAAAGAAGTCACCGTTTGCGCCGATCGAGACCGCGATTGCCGCGATCCGCGACGGCCAGATGATCATCGTCGTGGACGACGAGGATCGGGAGAACGAAGGGGATCTGACGATCGCCGCCGGAAAGGTCACGGCCGATGCCATCAATTTCATGGCGCGGTACGGGCGCGGTCTCATCTGCCTCTCGATGACGGAGGCGCGCCTGCAGGAGCTCGACCTGCCGCAGATGGTGTCGCTGAACACCTCGCGGTTCGGGACGGCGTTCTGCGTGCCGATCGATGCCGTGGGGGTCACGAGCACCGGCGTCTCGGCCGAGGACCGCGCCGCGACCGTGCTTGCCGCGATCGACCCGCGCACGCGCCCCGCGGATCTCGCGCGCCCGGGCCACCTGTCCACCCTGAAGGCCCGCGACGGCGGCGTGCTCGTGCGCGCCGGCCAGACGGAGGCGGCCGTGGATCTCGCGCGCATCGCCGGGCTCTATCCCGCGGGCGTCATCTGCGAAATCATGAACGACGACGGCACCATGGCGCGGGTGCCGCAGCTCACGGCGTTCGCGCGGCGGCACAAGCTGCCGATGATCACGGTGGCGGAGCTGATTCGCTATCGCATGCAGACCGAGGCGCTCGTGCGCCGCGTGGCGGCCGCCGATCTTCCGACCGTCAACGGAGACTTCCACGTCGTCGCCTACGAGAGCGGGATCGACCGCGAGACCCACGTGGCGCTCGTCAAGGGGGAGATGGGGGACGGCGAGCACGTGCTCGTGCGCGTCCACTCACGCTGCCTCACGGGCGACGTCTTCCACTCGGAGCGGTGCGACTGCGGGCCGCAGCTCGACGCCGCGCTGGAGCGGATTGCGGCGGAGGGGCGGGGTGTGCTCCTGTACCTCAACCAGGAGGGGCGGGGCATCGGCATCGCCAACAAGATCCGCG
>JANPJN010000381.1:0-2863 GCA_031425515.1 Acidobacteriota bacterium
GGCCGAGACGCCGAGTGCGCGGACCGGGCCGGCTTCGTGGCACGCGCGGCAGTCCGTGCGGGAGGGGATGGCGTGGCGGACGCCGCCGGTAATCGGCACGCTGTACCGGCCCACGCTCGAGCCCGCTCATCCTCAACTATGGTCATCTGCTCGAGCACTACGGCAACCTGGTGACCTACTTCCGGATCAAGGGCATGGTGCCGCCGTCCTCGGCGCCCCGCAAGTAGCCTGCCGCAGCAGACGAGGCAGAGGTGAATCGATACGCCAGGCGAGCAGGCGGCATGGCCGCCTGTTCGGTCGTCCTTGCAGCGCTCGTACTGACCCGGGCGGTCGACACGGCCGGTCCCATCCCGCCGTGGCCTCCCGCGCACCTGCGCGACACCGGGCTCTACGCCGACTGGGCCACCCGGCGCATCGCGCCGGGCAACCTGCCCTTCAGCCCTCAATATCCGCTCTGGTCCGACGGGGCGCAGAAGTCCCGCTGGATGCACATCCCGCGGGGCGCGGCCATCGACGCGTCCAACCCGGACGTCTGGCAGTTCCCGATCGGCACACGCCTCTGGAAGGAGTTCCGGTTCGAACGCCGCGCGGAAACGCGGTTCATCGAGCGCACCCGCGCGGGATGGCAATACGCGAGCTACGTCTGGAGCGCCGACGAACGCGAAGCTGTGCTCGCTCCCGAAGGAGGCATCCGGTACAGCGTGCCGATCTCCGGCGGCGTCCGCCACGCCATCCCCTCCCGCACGGACTGCCGCGCGTGCCACGAAGCCGGCCCGGTCCGCGCACTCGGCGTCTCGGCCCTCCAGCTCTCTCCGGATCGCGACCCGAACGCCCCGCACGCCGAGATTCCTCCGCCCGGCGCCGTGGATCTTCCGGCGCTCGTGGCCCGCGGGCTACTGCGCGGGCTGCCCCCCGAGATGCTCGCGGAGCCGCCCCGCATCGAGTCGCGGACGCCGACCGCGCGCGCCGCGCTGGGGTATCTGCACGCCAACTGCGGCGGCTGCCACAGCGACACGGGCGAGCTCCAGTCGCTCTCGCTGGCGCTCAACTACCGGCTGGTCGGCCCCGTGGACTGGGGGCCCGGCGTCCTCCTCACGGCTGTCGGCCGGCCGAGCCGCTTCAAGGTCCCCGATGCCTCGGACATCATCGAGCGGGTCTGCGCGGGCAGTCCGGACAAGAGCGTGCTCCTGGCGCGGATGGCCTCCAGGAATCCGCTCCTTCAGATGCCGCCGCTCGGCACGCGTCTGGTGGACGAGGAGGCGGTGCGCGTGATCAGAAAATGGATTGCCGAAGACGTGGCACCCGCGCCTTCGGCATCCGAAGTCGGGTCATCCGACCCGCGGTGAAACGGAAGACGGTCAACGGAGGAGGAGACTTGTTATGCGATTGAACTGGTCAGGATTGAGTGCGCCGGCGGTCGTGGCGGCGCTGCTCGGCGCCGGCATGGCCCCTGGCGGGCTGGGGGCGCAGGCACGCGACGGAGCGGCGACGACGGGAGGCCAGGCGCCCGCGCCGTCCGCGTCCAGGCCAGCCGCTGCGGGAGGCGGCGGAGCGGTCGCCCGCGGGCAATATCTCGTCAATGCCGCGGGATGCGACGACTGCCACACTCCTTGGAAGATGGGAGCCAACGGTCCGGAACCGGACATGACGCTGCGGCTCTCCGGCCACCCGGCAGGCATGACGCTGCCAAAGCCGCCGGAGCCTGTCGGGCCGTGGATCATGTCCGCGACCGCCACCAATACAGGGTGGGCCGGCCCCTGGGGTGTCAGCTACACCGCAAACCTGACGCCCGACCCGGACACGGGCATCGGCAAGTGGACGGAGCAGCAGTTCATCGACACCATCCGCACGGGTCGTCGCCAGGGGCGAGGCCGCGAGATCCTGCCGCCGATGCCGTGGCAGGCCTTCAAGAACTACAACGACGCCGACCTCAAGGCGATATTTGCGTATCTGAAGTCCCTCAAGGCCATCAGCAACAAGGTCCCCGAGCCTGCCCTCGCGGCCCCGCCGAAGTAACTCCTGCCCCCCCGTCGCCTTTCGCAGGCCGCCAGTTCCTGACGGCGCACAAAAAAAGGGCGGGTGGCCTGAAGCCACCCGCCCTCGTTCAGCACCCGCCAGCGCGGATTAGAACTGGAACCGGACCTGCACCTGCATGTTGCGCATCGCCTCGGCGTTGGTGGCCGCGCCGAACCCGGAATTGTTCGGCTTCGCCCGCGCGGTGTTGAGCGAACCGTCGGCGTTGAACTGATTGTTCACGACGGTGAGGTTCGTCGGGCTCACGTAGGTCACCGTGTTGTTGCGGTTGGTGATGATCTCGGCATTGAACGCGTTGAACACGTCCAGCCGCAGCTCGAGCCGACGGCTGCCCCCCGCTCGAATGTCACGCGAGAGGGACAGATCGACCCGCTTGTCGGCACAGCCGCGCAGGAGATTCCGCCCGGATTCCAGGCCCAGGCTTCCGTACTGCGGACCAGTCACGGACGCAATATTGAACTGCGAGTACTGGTTGCTCGAGCAGCCACTGCCGGGATCCCCGATGTACTGGATTCGCGCGCCGTAGTTGGGCGAACCCGTCAGGTTCACGTTCCCTCCGTTGTTCTGGTAGCTGTATCCCAGATCGTAGGCTGGTCCAGAGCCTGCCGTCAGCACCCCGGCAATCTGCCAGTCGTTCAGCAGGTATCCGACCGCACGGCCGAAGCTCGAGGGGACCTGAGGAAATGCCCAGATTCCGTTGGCCTTGATGATGTGCGGCCGCCGGTCGAGCGTCTCATTCAGCTTTTCATAGTCCGCCTGATCGGCACGCACCGAGAGCGTGCCATCCGGGGCGTGCTGATAACGCTTCGTCAGACCGGTATTGCCCTTG
>JANPJN010000382.1:0-9092 GCA_031425515.1 Acidobacteriota bacterium
CTTCACAATCTGTTCGCGCCCCTCATCGTGAGCGACGTCGCGACATCCGCCGGGCCCCGCGAGATCGCCGTGGTTGCCGGCATCTCCGACAATCTCTACGGAGTCGATGTCGAAAAGGGCACGCAGATCTGGAAGCGACATTTCGACAGCACGTTCCAGGAGCCCGTGGGCGGACGGGGCGGCGGGCCGCTCTGTCCCGGAGGGCTCACGGCGACGCCGGTGATTGGGCCGGGAGAGGGGCCGGGCAAGTACAGGATTTACGCGGTGTCGTGGGACGGACGCCTGCGTCAACTCGATGTCGCCACGGGTGAGGACCTGGCGCCGCCCGAATTGTTCCTGCCCTCCAACGGCAAGCCGTATGCGCTGAACCTCGTGAACAACGTGGTGTACACCACGACGGCCCAGGGGTGCGGCGGCAACCCCAACCAGTTCTACTCGTACGATCTCGCCACGAAGAAGGTCGGGAGCTTCAATCCCGGCAGCGGCGGGCTGTGGCCCCGGCTGGGGCCCTCGGTCGGGAAGGACGGCGCGGTCTACGCCGGGAGCGGCGACGGCGACTACTATCCCGAGCAGCAGATTTACGGCCAGGCGATCATCGCGGTCAAGCTGAACCCCGACACGAAGGCCCTCGAGCTGAAGGACTGGTACGCGCCGAGCAACGCCTACTGGCTGCGCAAGCGCGACCTCGACATGAACGTGACCGGCCCCGTCTTCGACTTTCAGGGGAAGGAGTACACGGTCCAGTCGAGCAAGGAGTGCCGGATCTGGGTGCTCGACACGAGCGCGCTCGGTGGAGAGGACCACCGCACGCCGGTCTACCGGACGCCTCTCGTCTGCAATGAGGAGGTGCAGTTCGCGGCCGCCGGCATCTGGGGCGCCCTCTCGTCCTGGCAGGATCCGCAGGGCACACGCTGGGTCCTGATGCCGTTCTGGGGCCCGAAGCACTCGCAGTTCACCGCACCCATCGAACACGGCGAGGTCACGCAGGGGGCGATCGCGGCCTTCAAATTCCAGGTGGTTGCCGGGAAGGCCCGCCTGGTGCCCGCCTGGCTCTCGCGCAACATGAATCTCGCGGAGCCGGCGGTCATCGCCAACGGCGTGGTCTTCGGCTACGGCAGCGGGGAGGACGCCACGCAGGCCACCGCCGACATCGGCCTGGCGTACAACACCGCGGCCAATCGGGCCGCGCGCTCGACTCGCGCGGTCCTGTATGCCCTCGACGCGCAGACGGGCGCGGAGCTCTGGTCGAGCGGCGAGCAGATCACGTCCTTCAATCACTTCAGCAGCCTCTCGGTCGCGAACGGCCGCGTCTACATCGGGACGTACGACGGCAAGCTCTATTGTTTCGGCATCGCCCGCACGACGGCAGGTGCCCGATGAGAACCGACCGGAGGACCCGACAGATGACGCGATGGTTTGGCCCCCTGACGGCAGCGGCTGTCTACGTGGCGGCGTCCGGCGCGATGCTCGTCGCGCAGGGGCGCGGCAGCAGCGAGTGGACGACCGCGAGCTTCGATGCGCAGCGCTCCGCGTGGCTCCGCTCGGACGCGCGGCTCACGAAGGACGCGATTCTCAAGAAAGAGTTCGCCTTCCTCTGGCAGGCCCGGTTCGAGAACGAGACTCGCCAGATGAATGCCCTCACCGAGCCGATCATTCTCGACCGCCTGATCGGGTTCCGCGGCTTCAAGGCGCTCGCCTTCATCGGTGGCAGCGCCGACCGCGTCTTCGCGATCGACACGGATCTGGGGAAGCCCTACTGGACGACCCACCTGAACTACACGGCTGACACCGGCGGACCGCCGCCGAGCTCCCCGGCATGCCCGGGAGGCCTGACGGCGACTCCAACGCGCCGGACAACGCTCGCCCCGGCTGCGCCCGGGGGCACGGCCGCCGGCAGGGGCCGCGGCGGCCGCAGCGGCAGCGCGGTCGGTGAGCCCGGACGCGGGGCCGCGGTGCTCAGCCAGGCACCGCAGGGACGCGGCGCTGGAGGTCAGGGCCGCGGCGCCGCCATCGCGCCCGCCGGTCCCGTGGCGCCCCCCGCCACGCCGACGTCACCCGCGGTGGCCCCGGTGGCGTTTGGCGGTGTGGATCCGGTCTACGCCGTCGGCTCGGATGGATTCCTTCACACGCTGCGCTCGAGCAACGGATCGGACGTCGAGACGCCGGTGCCGTTTCTCCCGCCGAGCGCAAACGGCTCGAGCCTCGTCTACATCGACGGCGTGGTCTACGCCTCGACGTCGGGCGAGTGCGGCGCCGCGCCCAACGGCGTGTGGGCGCTTGACCTGACGACGAAAGAGCGCAAGGTCGCGACCTGGAAGAGCGGCAGCGCCGGCGTGGCAGGACAGCGCGGCGTCGCATTCGGCCCCGACGGCACGCTCTACGCCTCCATCGGAGCCCCACCCGCCGGAGCGCCGGCAAGGCCCGGCGGCACCAGCCACAGCGTGGTCGCGCTCGATCGAAAATCGCTGGAACGGAAGGACTGGTTCACGGCCGAGGGCGCGGACTTCAATGCCTCTCCGGTGGTGTTCCGGCACAAGGACCGGGATCTGCTCGCGATCACGGCGAATGACGGCCGGCTGTACCTCCTCGACGGCACGTCGCTCGGAGGCGCCGATCACAAGACGCCCCTGCACGTGACCGCCAGCTTCAGCGCGCCGGGGGCCGGCACGGCGCTCGCCACCTGGGAGGACCAGGGCACCCGATGGATCCTGACGACGGCGGCGTCGGCCGCAGGAGCGCGGCCCACCACAGCCGCGACGCCGGCGGGCGCCGCCGCGGCTCCGGCGGGCGGCAGCGTCACCGCCTTCAAGGTGGTCGATCAAGGCGGCCGCCCAGGCCTGGAGCGCGTCTGGACCTCGCGCCCGCTCGCGTCCCCCCTCGCGCCCATCGTCGTCAACGGGGTGGTCTTTGCCGCGTCGAGCGGCGCATACACGGCCTCGTCGCGCGCACCCCTCACCGCCGCCGAACGCGCGCGGCGCTCGACGCCTGCCGTGCTCTACGCGCTCGATGCCGCGACCGGCAAGGAGATCTGGAACAGCGGCCGGACGATCAAATCCTTTGCACGCGCGGGGCTGTCCGCCGGCGCCGGGCAGGTCTATGTCGTGACGCACGACAACACGCTGTACGCCTTCGGCATCCCGATGGAGCACTGACGCCGGCACCGGCGTCACGCACGCGTGGACAACATCACCCACTCCCTGGTCGGTGTGGCGATCGCCGAGATCGTCCAGCCGGCCGGGGAGCCACCGGCGCGCCGCCGCCTGTGGCTCGGAGCCGGAGTCGTCGCGGCCAACCTGCCGGACGTCGATCTCGTGTACACGTGGATCACGTCCGCGCCGCTTGGCTACCTCCTGCATCACCGCGGACATACCCACACCCTGGCCGGCCTGATCGTGCTCGGCGTCGCGTGCTGGGCACTGCTGCGCGGTCCCGCGGGTGCACTGACGGCGGCGGGGAAGCGGGCGCTGGCGGCCATCGTGGGCATCAACCTCGCGGGTCATCTGGCCCTCGACGCCCTGAACAGCTACGGGGTCCATCCGCTGTATCCGTTCGACGCCCGGTGGTACTACGGCGACGCGGTCTTCATCTTCGAGCCCTGGCTCTGGATCGTGCTGGGGACGGCGGCCGCCTGGAACGCGCGTCGCCCCGTGCGGCAGTACCTGACGGCGGGGGGCATCGGAATGCTGCTCGTCGCCCTGATCGCGGTACGGCTCGTCCCGGCCGGCGCCATGGCCGTGATGGCCGGTCTCGCGGCGGCCATCTTCGTCCAACTCCGCACAGTCAGCGCGCGGACACGCGCGAGCGTGGCATTGGCGCTGGCCATGTGCTTCGTGGCGGGCATGCTGGGCCTCTCGCGTATCGTGGCGGCGCAGGCAGCCGCGGCAGCCGGATCCACCTCCACGATCGACATCGTCACGACGCCGGATCCGGGCATGCCTGTCTGCTGGTCCGTCATGGTGCTCTCGCTCGACCCCACGGGGAACGAGTTGCGAACCGTGCGCGGCACACTGTCGCTGGCGCCGTCCTGGTATGCGGCGCAGCGATGCGCGTCAGACCGCCTCTCGAGGAACACCGAGTCGACGCTCAGCGGGGACCGACACGTCGCGTGGCGCGACGACACGCGCCAGCCGCTGGCCGCGCTGCGAGCGCTCGCCCGCGACGAGTGCCGCGTGCGGGCGTGGGTACAGTTCGGACGCGCGCCGGCGCTGAGGGATGGCACCTTGATGGACCTTCGGTTCGATACACCGCGTCAGCGCAACTTCTCGGCGATGCGGCTGGAGAACGACGGGGCGTGCCCGACGCGCCTTCCGCACTGGACCCCGCCGCGGGCCGCTCTGTTCGGCGCGGACGCGCGAGGGCAGTCCACGGAACCCGAGGCGCGGCCGGCCGGCGGTCAACCATAGCGGCGCCCGTGGCGCGGGCGGTCGCCCGAGCCGGCAGGCCAACGTATAATGAAGCCTCTGGCCACGGGAACACTTCAGCGGGAGATCGAACGTGCTAATCAGTCGGGAACTGGCGGACGCAATCAACGAGCAGATCGGACGGGAATTCGGCGCGAGCATGCAGTACGTGAGCATCGCGGCGCACTTCAGCGGGCGGCACCTCAAGCTGCTGAGCACGCTGTTCTTCGAGCAGGCAAACGAAGAGCGCGAGCACGCTCTGAAGTTCATCAACTACCTGCTCGACACGAAGGGCGGGCTACGGATCCCCACGATCGAGGCGCCGAAGGCGACCTTCGCGTCGGCGGAGGATGCGGCCGGGGCGGCGCTTGCGTGGGAACGGGAAGTCACGCGCCAGATCACCGCGCTGATGGACCTGGCCGTCAAGCAGAACGACTACCTCGCGCAGAGCTTCCTCCAGTGGTTCATCGACGAGCAGCTCGAGGAGGTCGTGAAGATGGAGCGGCTGCTTGGAGTGATCCAGCAGGCCGGCGAGAAGAATCTGCTGATGGTCGAGGCCTACCTCGTGCACATCGAAAAGGCGTCGTAGGGCCCGCGAGCGGGCTCAGCGCTGGACACGCCCTGACGCATCCCCGGCCACGAGTCGATCGATTTCCTCCACGGAGACCCGATTGAAGTCGCCGGGGATCGTCTGTTTGAGCGCGCTCGCGCCCACGGCGAAGCGCAGGGCATCGGCCGACGACCGGCCGCTCGCCAGCCCGTAGATCAGTCCGGCGGCGAAGCTGTCGCCTCCGCCGATTCGATCCACCAGGCGCACGTCGTAGCGCTGGCTGTGGGTCATGAGCCCGGCCTTCGCGTCCCAGATCACCGCGCTCCAGCCGTTGTCGCTGGCCGACAGGCTCTCGCGAAGCGTGATCGCGACGATCGACGCCCCGAAGTCGCGCGACACCTCCTCGGCAGCCTGGCGGAAGCCGTCCAGATTCAACTGCCCGCTCGTCACGTCCGTGTCGGGCACGTGGACGCCGAGCACCGACTGCAGATCCTCCTCGTTGGCGATGACCACGTCCACGCCGCGCATCATGGGGCGCATCGTGTCGCGCGCCTGCGCCTCGGTCCACAGCTTCTTGCGGTAGTTGAGGTCCACACTGACGCGCACGCCCGCCCGCCCGGCGGCCGCGATGGCGCGCCGCGTGGCCTCGGTGCCGTTCGATCCGAGCGCGGGGGTGATGCCGGTGACGTGGAACCAGTCGGCGCCGGTGAACACCCCATCCCAGTCCACGGCATCGGGCGCCATTTCGCTGATGGCGGATCGGGCGCGATCGTAGATCACCGTCGAGGCGCGCTGGCTGGCGCCTGCTTCGGTGTAGTAGACGCCCATCCGCGAGCCGCTGCGCTGGATCCGGTCCGTGCGGACCCCCTCGGCGCGCAACGCGCGGACGGCCGCATCGCCGATGGCATTCGTCGGCAGCGCCGTGACGTAGGTGCTGTCGAACCCGAAGTGGGCGAGGCTGACCGCGACATTCGCCTCGCCGCCGCCGAAGGTCGCCACGAACTGCGGAGACTGCAGGAAACGCTCGAACCCCGGAGGGCTCAGCCGCAGCATCAGTTCACCAAACGTCACCACACGCGTCATCGTGTCTGCTCCCGCGGACTGTTCTCACGCGCCGCCCGCACACTCGCCACGATGCGCTCGGCATTGGCGCGCAACCGGTCGTAGTGCCCGCCGGCGATGGCGGCCGCATCGAGCAGCGCCGTCCCGACGCCCACCGCCACGGCGCCGGCACGGATCCAGTCGCCCGCGTTGTCGAGCGTCACGCCGCCCGTCGGCATGAGCTTCACCTGGGGAAGGGGCCCGCGCACGTCCTTCAGATACCCGGGCCCGAGCGCGGTGGCCGGAAACACCTTCACGATGTCGGCGCCGGCCTCCCACGCGTCGAGAATCTCGGTCGGGCTGAAGCACCCCGGCATGATGGCGGCCTCGCGCGCGTGGCATGCGGCAATGACCTCACGCCGCAGCACCGGGCTCACGACGAACGCCGCACCGGCGTCGAGCACGCGCCCGGCCGTCTCCGCGTCGAGCACCGTGCCCGCGCCCAGGATGCACCCGTCCGGCAGTGCCCCCGCGAGCTCGCGAATCAGGTCTACCGCGCCGGGCACCGACATGGTCACCTCGATGACGCGAACGCCCCCTTCCGCGATGGCGTCGAAGACGGCGCGCACCTTCGCCGGATCTTTCATCCGGATGATGGCCACGATGCCCGCCCGCTCGACCGCCTCGACGACCGTACTCCGCTTGTCGCTCATCCGACATCCTCTCCGTGACCGCGCCCGGCGCCCGCGTAGATTATCGCGGCCCCGCCCGTTGCGCAAAGCGGAGGTGCGGCCGGCCCTCACGACGCGTGGCACCGAGGCGGGGATGGGCAGCCTCCGCCTCCGGGCGGTCTGGCGTATGATGGCGGACCTATGACGATGAGCGATACGAAAGAGCAGAAGAGAAACCCGTCGATCTTCGACCTGAGCGGACGCGTGGCCGTGGTGGTGGGCGGCACGAGCGGCATCGGACGCGCGCTCGCGCTCGGTCTGGCAGACGCGGGAGCCGATGTCGTGGCCACGGGGCGGCGGGACGCGCTGGTGGACGAGGTGTCCGGCGAGATCGAAGCGCGCGGGCGGCGCACGATTCGCTGTGCGTCCGATGTCAGCGAGGTGAGCTCGCTCGAGCACCTGCGGGAGGCATGCGTCGCGGAGTTCGGCAAGGTGGACATCCTGGCCTGCGTGGCGGGCACGACCAAGCGCGTGCCGACGCTCGACATGCAGGAGTCCGACTGGGCGCGCATCCTCGAGACGAACCTGACCGGCACGCTCCGCACCTGCCAGGTCTTCGGGCGCGACATGGTCGCGCGCCGGTACGGCCGGATCATCACCATCGCGTCGCTGTCGTCGTTTGTGGGCCTCTTCGAGGTCGCGGCCTACGTCGCCAGCAAGTCGGCGGTGGCCGGGCTCACGCGCGCGCTGGCGGTCGAATGGGCTCCGCACGGCGTCACGGTCAACGCGATTGCCCCCGGTGTCTTCCGCACCGACCTGAACACGGCGCTCCTCGACACCGCCCGCGGCAAGGAGTTCCTCATGCGGACGCCGATGCAGCGCTTCGGGAAGCTGGAGGAACTGGTCGGCGCGGCAGTGTACCTGGCGTCGGATGCCGCATCCTTCGTCACGGGGCACATTCTCGCAGTGGACGGCGGCTTCCTGGCGAGCGGCGTGAACCAGTGAGAGCCGCGCTGGTCATCAGCGAGCACGACAACGTCGCCACGGCACTCGAGGCGCTCGAAGCCGGACGGCGTCTCGACCTCCCGGGCGGCGGCGTCGTGGCGCTGGAGGCCATCCAGATCGGACACAAGATCGCAATCGCGCCGATTGAGCACGGCGCCGCGGTCGTGAAGTACGGCAGCCCCATCGGCACGGCCACCTGCGACATCGCCGCCGGCGCGCACGTCCACGTCCACAACGTCGCCAGCGGCCGAGGCCGCGGAGATCTCGGCCCCCAGGCGCCCACCCCCGAACCCCGTCTGGCAGAGCCGCCGGACTCGTCGCCAGCCGCGCCGCGGATCTGATGGCAGGCCGTCCCGGTTTCTTCGGCTACCGGCGCGCCGACGGACGGGTGGGCACGCGCAACCACGTACTGGTCGTCCCCACGGTCATCTGTTCCTCGCTCGTGGCCGAACGCGTCGCCGCCGCCGCGCCGCCGCTCGGCGTCGCCCTGCCGCACCTCGCGGGGTGCGGCCAGCTCGGACCGGACATGCGGCTGACGCACGAGACGCTCGCCGCCTACTGCGGCCATCCCAACGTCGGCGCCGTCGTCGTACTCGCACTCGGCTGCGAGCAGGTGGTGGCCCAGACGCTCGCCGAGGCCGCTCGCCGGAACGGCAAGCCGGTCGAGATCGTCGCGATTCAGTCCGAGGGCGGCACCGTGCGCGCGACGGCCAGGGGGGCCGCCATCGCCGAGGCCTTCGGCCGGACCCTCGCCGCCGACACGCGCGAGTGGTGCGACGTCTCGGATCTGATTCTGTCGCTCAAGTGCGGAGGGTCCGACTACACCTCCGGCCTGGCCTCCAACCCCGCGCTCGGCCGCGTGACGGACCGTCTCGTGAGTCTCGGCGGCAGTGCCGTGCTCGGAGAGATCGCCGAGATCATGGGCGCCGAACATCTGCTGGCCGCTCGCGCCACACGCCGCGACACGGCCACCGAGCTCATTCAGATCATCACGCGCGTCGAAGCCGAGGCCCGCGCCCTCGGCCTCGACATCCGCGGCACGCAGCCGTCGCCGGGCAACATCAGAGGCGGCCTCACGACCATCGAAGAGAAGTCGCTCGGCGCCACGCACAAGGGCGGGGAGCGTGCCCCGCTGGAGGATGTCGTCGGGTATGCCGCGCCGATCCGGCGCAAGGGGCTCACGGTGATGGACACCCCGGGCCTCGACGTCGAGTCGGTGACCGGCATGGTGGGCGGCGGCGCGCAGGTCGTCGTCTTTACGACCGGCCTCGGGACGCCGACCGGAAACCCCGTCGCGCCCGTGATCAAGATCACCGGCAACGCGCGCACGGGCCGGATGATGGCCGACAACCTCGACCTCGACGTCAGCGGCATCATGAGCGACACGGAGACACTGGACGCCGCCGCCGACCGGCTGTTCGACGA
>JANPJN010000383.1:0-2669 GCA_031425515.1 Acidobacteriota bacterium
CGCGGAGGACGCCGTCCACCACATGTTTCGTCAGGAAGCGCGTCCTTAGCGAACTCGCGACCCTTCCCCCACGCGGGTCTCCGGCCAGCTTTCACCGTAAGTTTCATTGCGGTGCTCATCCGTTTACCGACATAATCAACCTCCCTTCCCGCTCTGTGACACCAACCTGTGTGTCGCCAGAGTGCTGATCTACCGTCGAATGGAGCGTTGACATGAAGCGCGCGTGGCTGGTTGCTGTCGCCGGGGCCCTGGTTCTGCATCTGCGGTTCGGCGTCGCGCCGGTTCGCGCGGAGACGCCCGACGCACTCACCTTCTTCAAGAACTACTTTCTCACTGGCGACTACGTCGTCGGCGGCGTCGGGCTGCGCGGACAGGGGGTCAACGGCCTCGCCACCGGCTCGATCGTGATGAACGCCGTGCCGCATGGCGCCGATGTCGCCGCGGCATTCCTCTACTGGCAGGTCGTGACGAAGGACTCGCTCGGGGTGGAGTCGGGGAGTCTGCCGGTCACGTTCCGGAACCGTCCCCTGCGATCCGCCGATGGACCTTGGGGCAAAGTACTCGGCGGGGGCACCTCCCCGTGCTGGAGCGCCGGCGGAGGCACGGGCGCGTCGGGAGGCGCCAACAGGACCTACTCCTACCGCGCCGATGTCCTGAGGCTCCTCGATGTGGACGAGAGCACGGGCAAGTTCGTCGTGAATGGTTCGCACCCGGTGCAGCTGCCGGACGGAAACGGCGTCACGGCACTCGGCGCCAGCCTGGTCGTGGTCTACCGTGATGCGTCGCTGCCGCTGAGCGCCATCGTCATGTACGACGGCGCCTACACGATGGACCAGAGCACGGAAGCGATGGCGCAGAAGATCCAGGGTTTCTACCAGCCTGCGTCTGCCAGCGCCCGGATCACCCACATCGTCGGCAGCGGCCAGGCCAACAAGTCCGAGCGCCTGCTCTTCAACGGCAGTCTCATCGCCACGAACCCATTTCAGGGCGTCGTCGGGGCGTCGTGGGACAACCCGACCTTCGACGTGACCTCCCCCGTCGGGCTGACGTCCGTGACGACGACGGCGGATCATGCAGGGTTCGGGACCTTCGACTGCCTCACGTGGGGCGCGATGGTCTACCGCACGACGGTCAAGGACTCCGACGGAGACGGATTGCTGGACGTCTGGGAATCCGCGTCGGCGCCAATCGTGGATCCGACCGGCCGGGCGCTGCCGCTGCTGAGCGCCATGGGCGCGGATCCCGCGCGCAAGGATCTTTTCATCGAAGCGGGCTACATGCAGACCGGAGGCCCCACAACCTACGGCGGCGTCTCGCAGCCCGCGCACAGTCATCTCCCCGGCCACGCGGCAATCAAGTTGCTCGGAGACACGTTCCGGGATGCGCCCGAGCCCATCGCGCTGCACGTCGATGCCGGCAACGCCTATCCGCTTCCGGCCGCCGGCGAGCCATCGGCGGAGCCGTATCTGATTCGCGGCGCCGCTGCACGGGGCGGCGAGGCGATTGACGAGTCGGCCACGGCGTGCACGCGAGGGACGACGGACCCGCCGTGGGTCTGCCAGTTCTCCGCCTACCCCGGGACGGTCGGGTGGAAGACCGGGTTCCGTTTCCTCCGCGACGAGGTGTTGAGCGTGACGCCTCCTCCGGGCGCCGGCGTCCCGCCCCCCGGCGAAGACTATTGCGAGAAGCCCGGTTACACCTGCAACCGTCGCTTCGATCGCGCGCGGAAAGACACGTTCCGCTACGTGCTGTTCGCCCATGCGCTGGGCATCCCGAAGTCGGAGGATCCGGAGCAGCCGGACTTCCACGTGCCGCGCACCAACACGGGCGTGGGTGACTTTCCCGGCGGCGACGTCATGGTGACGCTTGGCGCCTTCGCCGATACCGACGGCCTGCCGGTCGGCAGCCCGTTCATGCAGGCGTCCACGCTGCTCCACGAGCTCGGGCACACGTTCGAGCGGCGGCACGGGGGCGCGGCGCGCGAGCCGAATTGCAAGCCCACGTACCTGAGCGTGATGAACTACCTGTATCAACTTCGAGGGCTGCCCGACGATGGCGGAACGCCGCATCTGGACCTGTCACGCGAAGTCCTCCCGGCGCTCGACGAGACCTCGTTGTTCGACGGACCAATCGGCGGCCTTCCGTACAGGATCGGCTGGTATGCGCCGCTCGCCGGAAGCTATTTCGAGGGATTCGGCCGCGCGGCGGCCCGGCACTGCGACGGATCCGAGTTGCTGCCGACCGATGTGCCGATGGTGCGCGTGGACAGCCGGACCGCGGCCAGCCCGATCGACTGGAACGCGAACGGACGGGTGGAGGCGCTGCCGCTCGACGTCAACTTCAACGGACGCACTACGGGCCCCGATGGAGCTCCGGAGTTTCTCGCGGGATCGAACGACTGGGCCGCCGCGCACCTGAACCAGACGGGCGGCCGCCGCAATACCGGAGCGTTGTTCGTGCTCGACGACACCGGGCGGCTCGCCGTGGGCGCGCTGTCGCTCGATTCCGGCCGGGGCGACCTCGGACGCGGGGACCTTGGACGCGGTGATCTGGGACGGGGCGATCTCGGGCGCGGCGACCAGGGGCGCGGCGACCTCGGACGAGGGGATCTCGGACGCGGCGATCTGGGACGCGGCGATCTCGGGAGTCTGGCGCTCGGCCGGGGTGAC
>JANPJN010000384.1:0-3473 GCA_031425515.1 Acidobacteriota bacterium
GGTACGAACAGGGCGTACCAGGCGGGCATCGATCGGGATGACGGCACACTCGCGCAGTACACCGCCGTCTGCGCTCCCGTGATCTATCGCGGCGATCGGCTCCCTGCGGACCTCTCGGGCAATCTGTTCGTCGCTGAGCCTGCCGCCAATCTCGTCAGCCGGATTGTGATGGGAGACGATGGGAGAACGTTGACGGCACGGAAGGCGTACGAGCGCGCCGAGTTCCTGGTGTCCACCGACGAGCGGTTCCGACCGGTGTATTTGTCGAACGCGCCCGACGGGGCGATGTACGTGGTCGATCTGTATCGGGGCATCCTCGAGCATCGGAATTCACTGACGGTCTATCTTCGCGAGCAGATTCTGTCGCGCAGTCTCTCGGAGCCGACCCGCTTCGGCCGCATCTACCGTGTCGTCCACGAATCGACCCGCCGCGACACCACACGCCTGCCGGCGAATGCGACGCCTCGCCGGCTCGTGGCCCTGCTCGCCCATCCGAATGGCTGGTGGCGCGACACCGCGCAGCGGCTGCTCGTCGAACGCGGGCTGCGAACGCCGTTGCCGTCCGCGGTCATCGGTCAGTTGGGGACGCTCGCCGCGTCGGCGTCTGACTGGCGAGTCCGGCTGCACGCGTTGTGGACGCTGGACGGCATTGGGGTCATCCAGCCGGCTCAGGTGCGCAGTGCGATGTCCGATCCGGGTCGCGACGTGCGGGCCGCCGCCGTGCGGATCTCGGAGCGATGGTTGGGGGTCGCCGGACATTCGATCCAGGCCGACGTGCGGAAGCGCATCGATGACCCGGACTGGAGTGTCCGCCAGCAGGTAGCCGCCAGTCTGGGGTCGCTGCCAGCCGGCGTGAGGGAGGAGGCGATCGCGGCGGTGCTCGCACGCCACGCGGACGACCCGGTCGTCCTGGACGCCGCGATCAGCAGCGTCCCGGGAGGCGAGTTGTCCGTGCTGAACGCCATCCTCTCGGCTCCAGCCTCGGCAACGCCGACGCGTGAGGCGGCCCTCACCATGCTGGCCGCGACCCTCGTGCGAGGACCGCGCGAGACGGATGCGCAGAGCGTGCTGGCTCGCGTTGCCGACACGGCCCTGCCCGAGTGGCAACGGGAGGCTCTGCTGCGCGGGGCCGAAGTCGCGCTCGTCGGTGCCCCGATGCCGGGTAGTGCTCCGCGGAAGGTGGCGGCCGCGGCTCCCGGCGCTCCCTGCGCCACCTGTCCGGGGGGACGGGCCGGCCCTGGCGGCGCGTATGCGTTTGCGCGGCCGCCCGTGGACGTGCAGACGGCCTACGGCGGCGCGAACGGCGGAGAGCCCAGGCAGTTCGAAGCCACGGCCCGCGGGGGGCCTGCCGTGCGCCTGAGCCGGGAGCCCGCACCGTTGCGCAGCGTCGCGGCGGGCGCTGGCCCCATCTCTGCTCGCGCCACGGCGGTGCTGGCGCGCCTGGACTGGCCTGGGAAGCCGGGGTCCGCGGCCCCCCTCGCGCCTCTGACGCCGCGCGAGCAGCAGGCGTTCGCCGCCGGCCAGGAGGTCTACCGCAACATCTGTCAGGCGTGCCATCAGCCTGATGGCCGGGGTCAGGACCGCGTGGCGCCGAGTCTGATCGGCTCTGCACTGGCGCTCGGGCCGCCCGAGATCCCCGCGCGCATTCTGCTGAACGGGAAGGAGGGGTCAATCGGCCTGATGCCGTCGATTGGCGCGGTCCTGACCGACGACCAGATCGCGGCCGTCCTCACCTACGTGCGGCGCGCGTGGGACCAGACGGGAACGCTCGTGGACCCAGGTACGGTGAAGACCGTTCGGGCATTGACCGCCGGACGGACGCGCCCCTGGACGAACGAGGAACTGGCGGCCCTTCCGGCAGCGGGCCGCGGAGGGCGCCCCTAGCCGCGGGCCGATCACATTCACGGATGACACGGACGAGCACGGACAGGCACGGAGTCGTGACGCTGCCGCGGGAACGCTATGGCGCCGGTGCCCGCAAGTCGGACGTGCATCGGGCCCCGTCATCGCCTCGGCCATCCTGGATCGCCTGGCTGCACCGGCGCCAGGTGATGAATCACCATAAGGTGTGCACTGGGTAGCCGCTCATCAGGCGGTCGTTCGTGACAACGCTGAGGCCTTCGGCGACGGCTTGCGCGATCAAGATTCGGTCGAACGGGTCCTTGTGGCGCATCGGGAGAGCGGCCAATGCCGACACGTGACTGCCGCGTATCTGCAAGACGCGAGCGGCGGTGAGATCCGTCGCACGCCGCCACCACGTGGGGAGGTCGGCGATCGACAGCAGCCCTTTCTGCGTCTTGATCACAACTTCCCAGTACGACGCCACGCTGACGACGTTCTCGCCGGAGTCGACGAGGCGGCGCGCCCGCAGCGACAGGCGCTCCGGCTCGCCCAACGCCCACAGGAGGGTGCTGGTATCGAGAAGATGCGCGGACTTAGCGTCCGCCCCAGAACGCTTCTGCCTCTTCATCGGACAGCGGACGCTCCCAGCCTTCGGCCATGATGAAATGCCCACGCATGGCCCCAAGCGCCGAGGCACGACGCTTGCGCACCGGGACCAACTGGGCCACTGGGCGTCCGTGCCGCTCGATCACTACAGCCTCCCCATCCTCCACGAGGTCGAGCAGTTTGGACAGCTGCGTCTTGGCACCGTGCACGCTGACGTTCATTGTCCAAGTTTAGTCCAATTTTTGGACTAACTCAACCGGGCCGCGAACACCGCTGACGCAGCTACATGCGGGCCATCGAGAGCGGGAAACAAAGGATGGTGGACCATTTGGAGGGCACACCTCACGCTCCATCGTCCGATCTAACCCTCCCGCCCCAGTGGCCGGTCACCTCTCCACCTGACGGCGGCCAGGGCGGCGACGTAGCACGCGGTGCCGGCCCAGAACGAGGCAGTGATGCCGGCTCCCAGCGCGATGATCACCGCGAGCACCGATGCACACACGGACGCCGCGCCGTTGACGCCCCACAGCCAGGGCGCCAGCGCCGGCGCATCCGCGAGCGCGCGGCCCATGCCGATCGGAAACGCCATCCCCATGAAGAAGCCCAGGGGCAGCAGCGTGGCGACCGAGATGATCACGCGCACGGGGGTCGAGGAAGCCTCGAACGACCGCACGATGACCGGCGTCAGGATTCCGAACGCGATGAGCACGACGATCAGAAGGCCAAGGCGCATCAGCGCACCCCTCGGCCCGCCGGCTCCGCGGCCCGCTGTAGACAGACTGCCCGCCCCGCTCGACAGGAGCAGCGAGAACAGCACCACCGACAGGCTGTACACGGGGTGGCCGAGAAAGATCGTCAGCCGCTGCACCTGCGAAATCTCCACCAGCATGAAGCCGAACCCGATCGCGGCGAAGAACAGCAGGTGCGGCGCCGCGGCCGTCAGGTTCGGGCGCGGACGCGCCAGCATCAGCGGCACGATGATGCAGAGCACGGTAAGGAGGACGACGGTCGCGAAGAGGATGCCG
>JANPJN010000385.1:0-1571 GCA_031425515.1 Acidobacteriota bacterium
CGGGCGTTCGCGATCGTGATGCGCCGCGTGATGCGCGCGTCCGGGGCCGAGTCGCTGAACGTCGCGGCGAGCATCTTCATGGGGCAGACCGAAGCGCCCCTCACCATCCGGCCCTACCTGCCGAGGATGACGGAGTCGGAGCTGATGACGGTCATGACCTCGGGGATGGCCCACATCTCCGGCGGCATCATGGCGGCCTACATCCTCTTCGGCATCGAGGCGCAGCACCTGCTCACGGCGGTCATCATGACGGCCCCCGGCACGCTGATGATGGCGAAGATCTTCGTGCCGGAAACCCAGGTGCCCGAGACGATGGGGACCGTGAAGCTCGAGATCGAGCGAACGGATGTGAACGTCATCGACGCCGCGGGGCGGGGCACCGGCGAAGGGCTGGCGCTCGCGTTGAACGTCGGCGCCATGCTGATCTCGTTTCTCGCGCTCATCGCGCTCATCAACGCGCTGCTCGGTCTGGCGGGGCTCAGCCTCCAGCAGATCTTCGGATGGGTGTTCGCCCCCGTAGCCTGGAGCATGGGGGTGCCCTGGCGCGACGCGCCGACCATCGGGAATCTCCTGGGCACGCGCATGGCGCTCAACGAGTTCGTCGCCTATTCCCAGCTCGGCCCGATGAAGGAGATGCTCGATCCCCGGTCCTTCACCATTGCGACGTTCGCCCTCTGCGGCTTCGCCAACTTCAGCTCGATCGGCATCCAGATCGGCGGAATTGGCGCGCTGGCGCCGACCAGGCGCCACGACCTCGCGCGGCTCGGCTTCCGCGCGATGCTTGCCGGCACGCTCGCCAACTTCGTCACCGCCACGATCGCGGGGTTCCTGCTGTGACGGATCAGTTTGCGCGCGCCGAAGAGGCCGCCGCGTTCCTGCGCGGGTCGATCGGCGCCATGCCGGATGTGGGCGTGGTGCTCGGTTCCGGCCTGGGGGACTTCACTCAGGCACTGACGGACGCCGTCACGACGCCGTACGCCCGGATTCCCCACTGGCCGCCGTCGGCCGTGGTCGGGCATGCCGGCGCGCTGGTCGTCGGCACCGTCGCGGGACGCCGGATCGCGGCGCTCAGCGGACGGGCGCACGTCTACGAGGGGCACTCGTTCGAGACCGCGGGTTTTGCGACGCGGGTGCTCGGCCGGCTCGGTGTGCGCACGCTGATCCTGACCAACGCCGCGGGTGGAATCAACCTGGCCTTCAAGCCCGGCACGCTGATGGTGATCGACGACCACATCAACCTGATGGGCGGCAGCCCGCTCTCGGGAGCCAACGACGAGCGGTTCGGTCCGCGCTTTCCGGATATGACGGAGGCCTACTCGCGCCGGCTCCGTCAGGCCGCGGATGCCGCCTCCGCCGCGAGCGGCGTGGCGGTCGCGCACGGCATCTACGCGGCGATGCACGGCCCGAGCTACGAGACGCCGGCCGAGATCCGGTTCCTTCGCACCATGGGCGCCGACGCCGTCGGCATGTCCACCGTGCCCGAGACGCTGGTCGCGCGGCACATGGGGATGGAGGTGCTGGGCATCTCGTGCATCACCAATCCGGCTGCCGGCGTGCTGCCGCAGCCGCTC
>JANPJN010000386.1:0-7140 GCA_031425515.1 Acidobacteriota bacterium
GGCCTGCCCGCGACGCGGTCCGCCTGCCGGCGGCGGCGCACGCGGTCCACCGCGGTGGCGAGACGCCCGGCCTCGACCGGCTTGAGGAGATAGTCCACCGCGTTGACCTCGAAGGCCTGAATGGCATGCTGGTCATACGCCGTGACGAACACGAGGTGGGTTTCGACGCCCGCACGCACGAGCCGGCGGGCGACCTCGAAGCCGGTCAGCCCGGGCATCTGGACATCGAGCAGCACGAGGTCGGGGGTCTGATCCTCGACAGCCTGGAGCGCTTCGACTCCGTTGCCCGCCTGTCCGACGACTCCGATCGCATCGAGTTGCCCGAGCAGGAAGCACAATTCCTCCCTCGCGAGCTGCTCGTCGTCTACGACGAGCGTGCGCAGGACGTCGGCCGTGTCCATCTCAGGCCGTGGCCCTCACCGGCGCGACGAGCTCGGGGATCACGATGCGGGCACAGGTGCCCTGGCCCGGCACGCTGTCGAGTTGCAGCTGGTAGTTGGCGCCGTAGATCACGCGGAGCCGCTCGTTGACGTTGCGCAGGCCGATGCCTCCGGTCCTGAGCTGATCGCGGTTACCGGCCGCGATGCCCACGCCGTTGTCGATGATATCGATGATGACGTGCCCTCCCTGCCGGATGCTGCGGACGGTGATGCGCCCTTCCCCGATCTTCGGCGCGAGCCCGTGCTTGATGGAGTTTTCGATGAGCGGCTGGAGCAGCATGCTCGGCACGACCACGTCGAGCGTGTCGGGCTCGATCGACTTGTCGATGCGCAACTGGGGGCCGAAACGGATGCACTCGATGTCGAGGTATTCGTCGATCGCTTCGAGCTCCTCGCGCAGCGTCACGAAGTGGTCCTGGCTGCGGAGCAGCCGGCGGAGGAGCCCGGAGAGTTTGACGATGAGCGTCCGCGCCGTTTCCGGCTTCGAGCGGATGAGCGAGGAGATCGAGGTCAGCGTATTGAACAGGAAGTGGGGATTGATCTGGCTCGCCAGCGCCTCGACGCGCGCCGCCATCAGCAGTTTTTCCTGTTCCTGGAGCCGGTGCTCGATGCGTGCGCTGTTCCAGATCTTGATCGGGATGGCGACGCAGAGCACCGTCGCGAGAATGACGAGCACGCCCAGCCACGGATTCGGCGCGGCGAGATAGAAGAGGTGGTTCTCGCCGAAGTGCCGCCCGAGTGTCTGGCGGATGATCTCGAGCCCGATCGGGGCCGCCACGAGGATCACGACCCAGTCGATCTGGAAGCGGCGCACCAGTCGCCACACCTTGCGGTGCAGGTCGGTGAAGAAGAGGGGCGAAAAGTGCCAGATGGCTTCCTTCGGACAGAGCTCGCGGAGGCCTCCGCCGGCGAAGCCGCAGCCGACGGCGAACGGCAGCGCGATCCATTCGCCCGCGATGAGCGGCGGGGCCCCGAGCATGGCGCCGACGATCGCCCCGGCGTAGGGACCCGCGAGGAGGCCGGCGAGGAAGGCCCCGGCCAGCGTGAGGTCGGCGGCATCGTAGTTGATGAGGAGCCGGGCGACGACCCCGGCGGTCAGCGGCAGGCCGAGGCTTGCCGCGAAGATCAGCCGCTCGGGCCAGTCGCGCTTTTCGGTCAGCAGGATGCGCCGGAACCACGGGAAGCGGACCAGCATGGTGGAGAGGACGGCCACGATGGCGACCTTCACGACGAGCGTCGTGAGCAGGAACTGCTCGACAGTGAGCGCCTTGGTCGCCTGCGGCATGGGGCTCCCCAGTATAGCGCCTCCCCCTTTCCCTTTTCTCCTTTGCCTTGATATGATTACGGGATGATCCGTCCGTTTCTCGTCGGCTTTGCGACCACCTTCAAGCACATTTTCCGGAAACCGATCACGGTCAACTATCCGGACCAGAAGGTGCCGGTGTTTCCGAAGTATCGGGGCAAGCAGGTCCTGATGCGCGACGAGAACGGGTTGGAGAAGTGCGTGGCCTGCGGGTTGTGCGCGGTGGCGTGCCCGGCCGACGCCATCTATCTCGAGGCGGCGGAGAACGATGGCTCGGCGCAGGCGGGCCCCCGCTACGCCAAGGTCTACCAGATCCACAAGACGCGCTGCATCTTCTGCGGCTTCTGCGAGGAAGCCTGCCCCGTGTCCGCCATCTTCATGGGCAAGGACTACGAGCTCGCGGTCTACAGCAACAAGGACTTCATCTGGGACAAGAAGGACCTGCTGGTGCCTTCCTCGAGCACACGGTAGCCCGCCGAATCGGCGTGCCCGGATGACGCGTACACCCTTCCTCGAAGCGCTCGATACCCGCGTGCTCGTCTGCGACGGCGCGATGGGCACGATGCTGTACGCCCGAGGCATCTTCCTGAACCGGTCGTTCGACGAGCTGAACCTGACGCAGCCCGATCTCGTGGCCGAAGTACACCAGGCATACGTGCGCGCGGGCTCGGACGTGATCGAGACCAACACGTTCGGCGCCAACCGGATCAAGCTCGGCGCGTTCGGGCTGGCCGACAGTGTCCACGCCATCAATCTCCAGGGGGCGAAAATCGCGCGGCACGCGGCGCGCGACGCGGTCTACGTGGCGGGCGCCATCGGCCCGCTCGGCATCCGCATCGAGCCGTGGGGCAAGACGGGCGCCGACGAAGCGGAGGAGTTCTTCCGGGAGCAGGCGCGCGGCCTGGTCGAAGGGGGCGTGGACCTCTTCGTCCTGGAAACCTTTCGCGACGTGAACGAAATCGGCGCGGCGATCCGGGCGGTCCGCAGCGTCTGCGATCTGCCGATCGTCGCGCAGGTCACGACCGAAGACGACGGCAACAGCCTCGACGGCGCGGCGCCGGAATCGTTCGTGCCCGAGATCGAGCGCCAGGGCGCCCATGTCGTGGGGCTCAACTGCAGCGTCGGACCAGCCGCCATGCTCGAAACGATCGAGCGCATGTCGGAGGTCGCGACGGTGAAACTGGCCGCGCAGCCCAACGCCGGCCGCCCGCGCGAGATCGAGGGGCGGCACATCTACCTGTGTTCGCCCGAATACATGGCGTCCTATGCCCGCCGGTTCATCAACGGCGGCGTGCGCCTGGTCGGGGGATGCTGCGGCACGACGCCCGAGCACATCCGCCACATCCGGATGGCCGTGCGGGCGATGGCGCCCACCGAGCAGAAGCCGCACCGCTTCGCCCGCGGGGCAGAGACGAAGGCCGCAACGCCGCCCGTGCAGCCCGTCGCACGCGCCGAGAAGTCGCGCATGGCCAACGGCCTCGCCCGCGGTGCATTCGTCGTCAGTGTGGAGCTGGTGCCGCCGCGCGGGTTCCGGGCCGATGCGTTGCTCGAGCAGGCCCGGCAGTTGCGCCTGCACGGCGTGGATCTGGTGAACATTCCGGACGGCCCGCGCGCCGGCGCGCGGATGAGCGCCCTGTCGGCGGCGGTGCTTGTACAGCAGCAGGCCGGAATCGAGACGATCCTCCACTACGCCTGCCGCGATCGCCACCTGCTCGGCATGCAGTCCGACCTGTTGGGCGCGCACTCGATGGGGCTGCGCAACCTGATGCTCACGACCGGTGAGCCGCCGCAGGTGGGAGATTATCCGGATGCGACCGCCGTCTTCGATGTGGACTCGATCGGCCTCACCAACATGGTGACGCGGCTCAATCGGGGGTTCGACGTCGGCGGGCAGAGTATCGGCGTGCCGACCGCCTTCCACATCGGCGTCGCCGCCAACCCGGGCGCGCTCGACCTGGATGAAGAACTGCGACGCCTCGCCTACAAGGTGGAGGCCGGGGCCGAGTACGTCATTACCCAGCCGGTGTTCGACGTGGCCGAGCTCACACGCTTTCTCGCGCGGCTCGACAGTGTGCACCTGCCGGTCGTGGCCGGCATCGCACCGCTCGAGAGCCTGCGGCATGCCGAGTTCATGGCGAATGAGGTGCCGGGCGTGCGCGTCCCGGCTGAGGTCATGGACCGCATGCGCGAGGCTGACGCGGCCGGGACCGCGGAGGCCGAAGGCCTCGCGATTGCACGTGAGATCGCCAGGGGGCTCCGGGGGTCGATTCAGGGCATCCAGATTGCCGCCCCGGACGGCGACATAACAGCCGTGCTCGGCGTGATCGAGGCGGCCCGCGGATGAGCAGATGACGCGATGTGAGCGGAGAAGTGGGGCGCTGCCGCCCGGCTTGCCCCCTCTACCCTTACGGGATATAGTCGCCAGGGCTGAACCCGGCGCCGGGGCCGGCTGCGGCATTCCCCTTGCAATTTCAACGGAGACGCGGGTTTATGGCCTTATTCGATCGCAAAGTTGATCCGGCGGACGAACTGGTACAGGGCTCCGATGCCGCGACCCGGGCGCTCTCCGTCACAGTGGTCGAGAACGACTTCGTCGAAGGGGTGTACGACAAGCTCGCGAAGGTCTACGACCTTACGTTCGGTCCCACCCTGCACCCGGGCCGCCTCCAAGCCATCCAGCGCATGGACATCCAGTCGGGGGAGCGGGTGCTCGAGGTCGGCGTGGGCACCGGCATCAACCTCTCTCTCTACCCGCAGCACTGCTCGGTGACGGGAATCGACTTCAGCGGCTCGATGCTCGAGATCGCCCGGGAGCGCTCCGCCAGGAAGCAGATGCAGAACGTCCGCCTGCTTCAGATGGACGCCGCAGACCTCAAGTTCGCCGATGATGCCTTCGACATCGTCTATGCCCCGTATCTCATCAGCGTCGTGCCCGACCCGATCAAGGTCGCGCAGGAGATGCGGCGGGTCTGCCGGCCCGGAGGGCGGATCATTTTCCTGAACCACTTCCTGAGCCCGAATCCGATCCTCTCCCGGCTGGAGCGGCTGATTTCCCCCTTCACGATTCACATCGGCTTCAAGGCTGATCTCGATCTGCCGGCCTTCCTCGCGCAGGCGGATCTGAAGCCGCAGTCCATCGAGAAGGTCAACATCCCCAAACTCTGGTCGCTCGTCACAACCGTCAAGTAGCGGACGCTCTTACCGCTTCGGGCCTACCGTCAGCGCATCGACCACCTGGGTCACGCCCTTGGTGGTCTTGGCAACCTGCACGGCGCGCGAGCGCCCGGCCTCGGTCGCGACTGTCCCCTTCAACGTGACCACGTGATGGTCGGCATCCACGTCGATATCACTTCCCTCGAGGGCCGCGTCGCCCAGAAATTCCGCCTTGAGCCGGGTGATGAGCCAGGCATCCGTCACCACGTCAGCCACGTCGCCGGCCACCGCCTGCGACGTGCCGCGAGCCTTCTCCGCACTGACGGCCTTGCGGGCGAGCGAGGCGTCAACGGTCAGCGTGTTGTCCACGCGCCTCACCCCGGTCACCTGCGCCAGTGTCAGGGCGCGCGTTCGGTCGGCTTCTGACGCCACTTTTCCCTTCAGCGTGACGACGCCGTGATCCACATCGACCCGGATCGGGTGGTGCTTCAGTGCCGGGTCTGACTTCATTCGGGCCTCGATACGGCTGTCGAGCGCACGGTCGTCTCCCCGCGTCTGAGCCACCGACGGCCATGGGCTGATCATCAGCAGCCAGACCGCCGCTGCGAGGGTGTTTCTCGACGTCATGCGAGCCTCCTGTAGTGAGTGGTGCAGACCGGCCGTTCAGGCGGCCGATCCGCACCACCGGTTGAACCTCTAGACCGCCGGCGGGTCGCTCTCGCGATCGAAGTGGCGATGCTTCGCCAGCGCTGTGATGAACGCGCCGGCCGACGCGGGTGCGCTTCCCGATTTCCCGACGACGATGCCGGGGTCCGGTTTGCCGGACGGCAGGGTTGCGCTGATGCCCGCGCGCTGGAGCAGGCCGGCGCCGGAACCGATCGCCAGGATCGGTTTGCAGTGCCGGAACTGATCCTTCAGGAACTCGAGCGAGCGGCCGTCGGCCGCAAGCCGATCAACGCCGGCGGCGCCGTCGGGCAGGACCACCGCGTCGTACAGGACTGACGGCGTCGCTTCAAGGGTGGCATCCACTTCGATGGGGCCTCCGGATGCGGCAACCGACCCCAGGCGCGAGCCGACGAACCTCGGCACCGCACCCCCCGCCGTCAGGCGCTCGGCGAGCAGCACGAGCGAGGCGCGCTCGACGCCGTCCGCGACGAGGATCGCGACGCGGCGGGCCTTTACGCTGCCGTCGCCGGGCCGCGCAAACAGCGAAAGCGTGGAGGACGCCGTCACCTCCGGCGTGACGTCCTTCTGGAGCACCTTCGGCATCGGATCCGGGAGATCCCGGATGCCGAGCCCGTCCGCCACCTGTTTCGCCAGGTCCCGGTCCACATTTAGCAACCCCGAGACCATGCGCTCGCGGATGGCGGGCGTCTGCACGCGCGACAGCTCGAACCTGAAGGCGCTGACGATGTGCGCCTGCTCGACAGGCGTCTGGCTCCCGTAGAACAGCCGCGCCTGCGTGTAGTGATCGGCGAAGCGCTCCGGCTTCCCGCGCATCTTGTGCGCATCCGGGGCCATCGGCTCCGGAAACGAGACGAAGCCGGCCGACCCGGCCTGAAACGGGCAGCCGCCGCCGAGCGAATTGGGCTCGTACGACACCCGGCCGCGGTGGATGGCCTGGCGGTGCATGCCGTCGCGCTGATTGTTGTGCACCTGGGCCACGGGGGCGTTGATCGGAATCTCGTGGAAGTTCGCTCCTCCGAGTCTGGAAATCTGCGTGTCCACGTACGAGTGGATGCGGCCGGCGAGCAGCGGGTCGTTGGAGAAGTCGATGCCCGGCACGACGTGCGCGGTGCAGAAGGCGACCTGCTCGGTTTCCGCGAAGAAGTTGTCCGGGTTGCGGTTCAGGACGAGCTTGCCGACCGGCGTCACCGGGACGAGCTCCTCCGGAATGATCTTCGTCGGGTCGAGCACGTCGAAGGTGAACGCGTCGGCCTGCTCCTCCGTGAAGATCTGGAACCCGAGCTCCCACTCGGGGAACGCCCCCGCCTCGATGGCCTCCCAGAGGTCGCGGCGGTGGAAGTCGGGATCGGCGCCGGAGATCTTGACGGCTTCATCCCACACGAGTGAGTGCGTGCCGGCCACGGGGTTCCAGTGGAACTTCACGAAGCGGGACTCGCCCGCGGCGTTCACGAGACGGAAGGTGTGGACGCCGAAGCCCTGCATGGTCCGATAACTGCGCGGGATGGCGCGATCGGACATGGCCCACATCAGCATGGCCGTGATCTCGGGCATCAGCGA
>JANPJN010000387.1:0-1701 GCA_031425515.1 Acidobacteriota bacterium
GGCCGGGCCGCGCATCTCCTGTGTCACGGTGTCGCCGTACTGGATCACGTTGATCTGCGCGGTGGTGGGCGTGACCCCTTCGAGCGCGACTTTGCTGCCGACGATGGCGTTGATGAAGGCGCTCTTGCCGGCGTTGAACTCGCCAACGATGACGAGAAGGAAGAGCTCGTCGAGCTGCTCGATCGAGCGATCCAGCGCCTCCTGCTGGTCCCTGGCCGCGTCGAATCGAACGAGCGCCGTGCGAAGGCGCGCGAGCACCTGCCGCTCTTCCCGAACGAGCTCGTCTTCCGGGTCGGTCAGAATCTTCGTCAGCATGTCCAGTCCGCCGGGTGCATTATCCCTGCCACTCCCCCCGAGGGGGACACTCATCTTTAGGCTAAGTCGTTCATTCGATTGGCCAAACTTCAGCAGGCCCCCCGATCGCCACCGATCGACGGCTCTTGGCAAGTCGAGGGTTAAGAATCAACAACTTAGCCTAAAGATGAGTGTCCCCTTCGGGTGAGGGCGATGCCGGCGAGGACGGCGGCGGCGCCGATCAACTTGCGGACGCCCAGCGACTCACCGAGAAACAGCACCGCGGTCATCATGGCGACGACGGGTACGAGGTTCGAGTAGATCGACGTTCTCGCGCTGCCGATCTCCCGCACGGCCGTGTACCAGATGGTGTACGCCACACACAGGGCGGTCAGCGCCGAATAGACGACCGAAAACCACGTGACGGCGCTGACGGCATCCGTGTCGATCGTGCGCAGATGGCTCCAGACGAGCGGCACGTACAACATCGTCCCGATGATCATCGACAGGCCGGTGACGCCGACCGGAGAGTGACGGCGCATCAGGGGACCGGATCCCAGCGTATAGACCGTCCAGCACACGACCGCCACGATCATCGTCAGATCGCCGCGCAGCGAACTGCCCCCAATCGCCGCGCCGCCGCCGACGACGATGTAGATGCCCGCGATCGACAGCGCCGCGCCGGCCCAGTGCCCCCAGCCCACGGGCTCCCGCCCGGACAGTGCCGACGTGATCGCGATGAGGACCGGCGTGATGCCGACCAGCAGCGCGCTGTTCGCCACGCTGGTCTGCGCCAGCCCTGCCACGAAGCAGTACTGATACAGGCACTGCCCGACGATGCCGAGGGCCGCGAGTCCCAGCCACTCCACCGCGGTCAGGCGCTCCCGGGTGTGGAACACGCTGACGAGCGACCCGCCCCCGTCCCCGACGTGCTCGCCTGAGCGACTGCGCGCGCCGCGCACGTGGGCCCAGCCCATGACGACGGCAAAGGTCGCCGACGCGACGATCATCCGCAGCGCATTGAAGGCCTGCGGATCGAGCTCTCGGAAGGCGTGCTTGACGATGGCGTAGTTGGTGCCCCAGATGAGCGTCATCAGGAGCAGGAGGAGGTCGATGCGGGCAACGCGGCGCGAAGGTGGCGGCATGGTAGAGCTGCTGAGGGCGTGGACGCCGGACCGGGGAGCGATTCCCCGGCCCGGCACCGATCTGCGCGCTCGTGCGCCGTCCGCGGCCAGCCTTGCGGCGGGCGTTTAGTTGAACGGCGGGAGGAAGAACAGGATGAGCGAGATGAGCAGCACGTAGATGACCAGCGACTCGATGAGCACGAGCCCCAGGATCAGCGCGCCGCGGATGTCGCCGGCCGCGCCGGGGTTCCGCGCGATCGCCTCGGCGGCGGCGCTGACGCCG
>JANPJN010000388.1:0-8710 GCA_031425515.1 Acidobacteriota bacterium
GGGCCACCGACCCTTGTTGGCCGCCTCCACCACGGGACGGAAATCGTAGGACGCAAATCGCTCGTCGCCTTCGAGCATCCGTCCGATATCCCAGAACTCTCCTCTGATCTCTCCTTCGGCCCCGGCCGGAGGTTCGCGCCAGAAGATGTAGACGGGCTTCGCGGCGCCATCGAGCTCCGCCAGGCGGTCGGTCTGACGCACGGCGTGGCGCACGACCACGCGCTTGCCGTGGAAGAACACGGGCGCGCCGACCAGGGCGTCCGCGGTGGTCGCGATGCGGTCGGGTGCCTGTGCGCCGGCTGACGCGCAGAGCAGCACGGCGGCGGCCAGCATCGGCAGGCGTGCGGCGAGCCCGCGCGGGCACTCAGGCAATCTTCTTCCGACCGGCGCGCGCCAGGACGATCGCGAGCGCCAGGAACAGCAGGCCGCCGGCGAGCGTGCCGACGGGCCCTTCGTGCAGGAACGGGATCAGCCCCACCGTGTCCCCCTCGTCTGCGGCCCCGATGATCTTCCAGCCGAAGAGCGCGGCGTAGAGAATGCCCGCCAGCGATCCCCCGGCAATCAGGCCGGAGCTGAAGAGCGTGCCGGAGCTGATCTCCGAGTCGTCGGCCACGCCGGTCTTGCGCTCGACCCACCACCGTACAACGCCGCCGACGAAAATCGGCGCCGTCGTCCCGATCGGCAGATAGGACCCGACCGCGAACGACAACGAGCGGATGCCGCACAGCTCGAGCGTGATGGAGATGAAGACGCCGACCAGCACGAGGCCCCATGGCAGGTTCTGGCTGAGCAGCCCCTTGATGATGGTCGCCATCAGCGTGGCCTGGGGCGCGGGCAGCGAGGTCGATCCAATCACCATGATCCGATGCAGGTACAGGGTCGTCATGCCGATCACGAAGGACGCCGTCAGCACGCCGATGATGAGCCCCATCTGCTGACGCACCGGCGTGGCTCCGACGAGGAAGCCCGTCTTCAAATCCTGCGACGTCGCACCCGCGATCGAGGCCGCGATGCAGACGACGGCGCCGACGCCGAGCGCAATGGGGGCGTAGGCATCGCCGAGCCAGCCCAGCGCAACGAAGATCGAGCACGTCATGATGAGCGTGGCGATCGTCATGCCTGAAATCGGGTTCGACGAATTGCCGATGAGCCCGGTGATCCGCGACGACACGGTGACGAAGAAGAACCCGAAGACGACGATCAGGACGGCGGCCAGGAAGTTCCACTGCATCGGCATGCCGGGCGTCACGGCCAGGAACAGCGTGAGCAGCAGGGACCCGACGAGGACGACCACGATTGGCATGTCGCGTTCGGTGCGGAGCCGGCCGCCAGGGCCTGCGGCGGAGCCGAAATCCTTCATGCTCTCGCGGAACGATGCGACGATCGTCGGGATCGTGCGTCCGAGTGTGATGATCCCCGCAGCGAGGACGGCCCCCGCGCCGGTGTACCGGATGTAGGCGCTCCAGAGCTGTTGCGCGCCCATCTCATCGATCCGCAGGCCGCTGGCCGGCACCGGGGGAAACGGGACTGTCATGTAGTTGCCGAGGATGGAGAGGAGCGGCAGGAGGACGAGCCACGACAGGACGCCTCCGGCGAACATCACGCCGGCGATGCGGGGACCGATCACGTAGCCGACGCCCATGTACTCGGGAGAGAGATCGAGGTTCAGCGTCGCGTTCGGGAAAACTCCGGTGCGCGCAATCGAGTAGCCGATCGCGGTCCGGAAGATCTGGAGGATCCACGACAGCGATTTCCAGATCGCCCCGATGGCAAGCCCCGCGAAGACCGTCCGGGCCAGCGCACCCCCGCGCTCCCCGGCGACGAGCACATCGGCGCAGGCCGTCCCTTCAGGGTAGGGAAGCGCGCCGTGCTCCTTGACGATCAGCGCCTGCCGCAACGGCACCATCAGGAGCACGCCGAGAATGCCCCCGGCGATGGCCAGCAGCGTGATCTGGAGATAGTTGAAGTAGGCCGGCCCGTAGGGGAGCAGGAAGATGAGCGCGGGAATCGTGAACACGACGCCTGCCGCCAGCGACTCGCCGGCCGATCCGATCGTCTGGACGATGTTGTTCTCGAGGATCGTGGATCCCCCGAGCCGCTTCAGGACCGAGATCGCCAGCACGGCAATCGGGATCGACGCGCTCACGGTGAGACCGGCCCGCAGGCCGAGATACACGGTGGAGGCGCCGAAGATCAGCCCGAAGAGTATTCCGAGCAGCACGGCCTTGACCGTGAACTCGGCGGGCGACTCCGATGCGGGAATGTAGGGCTTGAAGGCAGCAGGCGGAACGGCCGGGTCCGTCGGTTTCACAGGGTGAGCCATATAGGCCAGATACTGCCACAAATCCGGCAAAAGCCGATGCGCGTCAGTAGCCCGCGTGCTTGTCGACGATGTTCCGGAGCGGCGCGTCGGTCTCGAAGCGGCGCAGCTGCTCGGCGAAGATCGCGCGCACCGCATCCCAGTGTTCCGCCAGGAAGCCCGCTACATGCGGGGTCACGATCACGTTCGGCAAATCCCACAGGGGGCTTTCGCGCGGCAGCGGTTCGCGCTCGAAGACGTCGAGCGCGGCGCCGCCAATACCGCGGCCGGGTTCACGGGTCGTCAACGCCGACAGCAGCGCCGCTTCGTCCACCAGCGCGCCCCGGCCGACGTTCACGAGAACCGCGTCCGCCCTCATGGCCGCGAGCTCACGGGCGCCCACGAGCCCGCGGGTGCCCGCCGTCTCCGGCGCGGCAAGGACCAGGACGTCCGCCTCGGGCAGGATGGACAGCAAATCCTCCGTCGGTGCTACGCGTGCGACGCCAGGCGGCGCAGGAAGCGACGCGCGACGCCGAAGGCCGGTCACCCTGGCGCCGAGCGCATGGAACCGGCCGGCGGTGGCGGCGCCGATGGCCCCCATGCCGACGACGAGGACCTCTGATCCGGCAATCATCCGGAGCCGCGCCGCGGCCAATTCGTCCTGTACCCAGGCGCGGTCCCGCTGCCCGCGCATCGCGCGTCCCAGGTGGCGGAACAGCATCAGCGTGACCGCGACGACATGTTCGGCGATGGTGCCGGCGCTGAGCCCGCGCGAATTGGACACGACGACGGGGGAGGCGATGAGGGCGGGGCACAGCATGCCGCCCACGCCCGCCGCGGGGCTGTGAATCCAGCGAAGGCGGCGCGCCGCATCGAAGTGGGCCGGACGCATCTCCGGCATGAACGCCACATCGGCGCGCGGCAGGAGGGCCAGCGCCTCGGCGTCGGTCCTGGCGTGCAGGAACGTGTGATGGGGAAACTCGGCCCGCAGCAGGTCCACGTGGCCCGACGGCAGCGTCCACGCGGCAAACGGGCTGTAGATCCCGACGACGATCGTCAGGCCGGCGGTCACGACCGGTAGGTGCTGCGTCCGCCGTGTTTCTCGACGAGTCGAATCTCGCCGATGACCATGGCCTGGTCCACGGCCTTGATCATGTCGTAAATGGTGAGGGCGGCGACCGCGACGGCGTGCAGCGCTTCCATCTCCACGCCGGTCTGACCCGAGGTGCGCACGCGTGCCGTGATCGCATAGCCGTCCTCGAGAGGGCGGAGGTCGAGGTCCACGTGTGTGAGCGCGAGCGAGTGGCAGAGGGGGATGACGTCCGACGTCCGCTTGGCCGCCATGATGCCGGCCAGCCGCGCGGTCTGGAGCGGGTCCCCCTTCTTCACGGCGCCCGTGCGAATGAGGCGGATTGCCGCGCGCGACATGGTGATGCGCCCGCTCGCCACCGCCTCCCGGGCCGTGACGGCCTTTCCGCTGACGTCCACCATCTGCACGCGGCCGTCCGGGGAGACGTGGGAGAGCGATGGGGCGGCTCCGGATTCCGCGTTCCGGGCCTGTCGCGCTAGTCGTGCGGTGCCCGGCCTGGGACGCGGCGGTCCTGACCCTCTTTTCACTGTTCACTCCCGTCCGTGTGCGAGGAAAAACGACAGGCTCTCGAGCGAGACGGTCAGGTCCACGCTCTTGAGCTTCACGTCCGGCGGCACCTTGATGGTGCCGGGTGAGAAGTTCAGCACGGCCTTGACGCCGGCGGCCACGACGACATCGATCACGCCCTGCGCGGCCTCGGCCGGGACGGCGACCGCCGCGATCCGGATCCGCTCCCGCCGCACGATCTTCCGGAAGTCCCGGATGTCGTGGATTGGCACGCCGACCCTGGACCGATGGCCGATCTTGTCCGGGGTCGCGTCGAAGAGCGCCGCAATGGAAAAGCCGTCCTCGCGGAATCCCGGATAATCGGCCAGCGCCATGCCGAGGTTACCGGCGCCGATGATGGCGACGGCGATGCGGCGGTCGAGTCCGAGGATCTGGCGCAGGTGCCGGCGCAGTTCCTTGACGTGATACCCGACGCCCCGCACGCCGAACTCGCCGAACTGCGCGAGGTCCTTGCGAATCTGCGCGGCGTTGAGATCGAACTGCTCCGCTAGCGCCTGCGAGGACACGGCCCGCACACCCGCCGCGTCGAGCGCCTGCACACACCGCAGATACACCGACAGACGATTCGTCGTGACCTCGGAAATCGTGTCGGCGTTCTCGGGGCGGCGTGCCTCGGGTACGGGCTTTCTCGCGGTCCCCCTCATGAAAGACGGATTGTACATGCAGGCAGCCGCGTCCGCTCCGTCGAGGCCGCGCGGGTAACGTGTTACGCTGCCGCGAGCCATGCCCGCGGACGCCGAGACGGACACCTCCCCGACCGAACTCCGGACCCTTGCCGACCTGCCGTTCCACATCCTGGGGCGCGTGCCCGCGCCTCTGGCGCTCGGGCGCTGTCGCGGCGACGCAGTGGACGGTCTCTCGAGCCGCGAGGCCTTCGAACGGACCCGCGACCTGGCGCTCGGCTTCGGCGCCCTCGGCGTGTCCCCTGGGGACCGCGTCGCGATTGTCTCGGAGAGCCGTCCCGAGTGGCTGCTCTGCGACCTCGCCGTTCTGGCCATCGGCGCCGTTACGGTGCCGATCTATCCCACACTCCCGGCGCCGCAGATGCGCTCCATCCTCCAGGACGCCGGCGCCCGCCTCGCGGTCGTCTCCACTCTCGATCAGGTAGACAAGCTCCAGGAGATCCGGCACCTCCTGCCATCGCTCGAGGCGGTGGCGGTCATGGACGCCGCCACCGGCCTCCCATCGTCGGTCACCACGCTGCAGGAGGCCGAGGCGCGCGGGCATGCGCGGATGACGGGGGAATGGGGCGCCGGCCGGGAGTTCCGCGAGCGGTCGCGGCGGGTGAGTCCCGGGGATCTCGCCACCATCATCTACACCTCCGGCACGACCGGCGAACCCAAGGGCGTGATGCTGACGCACGCCAACCTGCTGGCGAACCTCCTGGCCGGATCGCAGGTGCTGGCGTTGTCGCCGGAAGATGTGGCGCTGTCGTTCCTGCCGCTCAGCCACGCCTTCGAGCGGATGGTGTCGTTCATCTATCTCTTCACCGGCGTGACGGTCATCTTCGCGGAGTCGATGGACACGATCGCCCGCGACATCACGGCCGTCCGACCGACGGTGGTGACGGGAGTGCCGCGTGTCTACGAGAAAATGCAGGCGCGCATCCTGGCCGGAGGCGCGGCGCTGTCGGGCGCGCGCGGCGCCCTGTTCCGCTGGGCCATCAGGGCTGGCGTCGCCCAGGCCCGCACCCGTCTGTCGGGACGCGCGCCCGGGCCGCTGGCGTCGGCGAGAGCCGCAATCGCCGATCGGCTGGTGTTCGCCACGATTCGCGGCCGCCTTGGCGGCCGCATCCGCTTCCTGGTCTCGGGCAGCGCGCCGCTCTCGACGGGCGTGCTCGAGTTCTTCCACGGCATCGGCCTCCCGATCGTCGAGGGCTACGGCCTCACCGAGACGGCCCCGATCCTCACGGTGAACCCACCAGACGCGCCCCGGGCCGGCACGGTGGGGCGGCCGCTGCCGGACGTGGAGATTCGCATCGCCGCGGACGGCGAGATCATGGCGCGCGGTCCCAACGTGATGGCCGGCTACTACAACAAGCCGGAGGCCACGGCCGATGTGCTGAAGGACGGCTGGTTCGCCACCGGCGATATTGGTTCAATCGACGCGGCCGGCTATCTCACGATCACCGATCGCAAGAAGGATCTGCTCGTGACCTCAGGCGGCAAGAACGTGCCGCCGCAGCCCATCGAGAACGTCCTGCGGCGCAGCCCGCTGGTGGCCGAAGCGATTGTCCTGGGGGATCGCCGACGCTACATTACTGCGCTCATCGTTCCCGAGTTCGCCACGCTCGAGCGCCGGCTGCAGGCGCTGGGGCGCCCTCCCGCCGACCGCGCCGATCTCGTCGTCCGCGAGGACGTCGTCGCCCTGTACCAGGAAGTCGTCGATGCGCTCAACCGCGATCTCTCGCCGTTCGAGCGCATCAAGCGCATCGCCATCCTGCCGGTCGAGTTCAGCGTCGGGTCCGGTGAGCTGACGCCCACGCTCAAGGTCCGGCGCAAGGTCGTCGAGGAACGCTTCCGCGCCCGCATCGACGCGCTCTATGGCGACTGATGCCAGCCGACCGCGGGCGGCGGCTCGATGTGGATGATGGCGTCGGCAATCTGGGGATAGCGGTCCATCAGCCGGTCCTTCACGATGTGCGAGAGGCGGTGCGCCTCGTGGAGCGACATCTCCGGGGGAAACCAGACGTGCAGATCGAGGAAGGTGTGATCGAGTGATCCGCGCGAGCGGATCCGGTGGCAGCCGACTACCTCCGGGGCGCTCATCACCACGCGGCGGATATCGTCCTCGTCCAGGACCACGCGGTCCGAGAGCACGCGGGAGGTGTTGCGGCCGATCTCCCAGCCTGTCCGGGCGATGAAGAAGGCAATCACCAGACCACCGGCGGCATCGAGCACCGGGTAGCCGAGGCGGACGGCCACCAGCGTGACGAGCACGGCGCAGGAGGTGAGGATGTCGCTGCGGGTGGCGAGCGAATCGGCCAGCAGCAGTTCGCTGTTCAGCCGACGCGCTTCGCCCCCCTCGTATTTCACGACGAACACGTTGATCGCGAGCGTGACCAGCATCACGACGAAGCTCAGCGCCGTCACGGTCGGTGCCGCGCCGCCCGCGAACCGGCTGAGCGCCGCGCGGGTCACTTCCATCACGACGAACAGCAGGAAGATGAAGATGCCGGCGGCGGCAAGCGTCTCGTATTTGCGGTGGCCGTAGGGATGGTCCTCGTCGGGAGGCTTGCGCGAGGCGCGCAGCCCGACGAACCCCATCACGTTGGAGGCCGCATCGGTGAGGGAGTGGAAGCCGTCGGAAATGACGCTGACGGCCCCGGTCGCGTACCCGAGGATCAGTTTGGCGGCCGCGACCGCGAGGTTCAGGAAGAGAACGCGGAGCAGAACGCGGTAGACCGCATCGTGACGGGCGGTCAGATCAGAACATCCTGGCCGTCGGGACCGGCCACCACCGGAGCTGCACACGGCCGATGATGTACTTCTTCGGGACGAAGCCCCAGTGGCGGCTGTCGGAGCTGTTGTTCCGGTGGTCGCCCATCACGAAGTAGTAGCCCTCCGGAATGACCTGGGGTCCCCAGTCGTCGTGGCTCTGGAAATCCGCCGGCACGAAGCCGTCGTCCATCAGCACGTCGTTGCGGTAGACCTTGCCGTCCACGATGCGGACCTGATCGCCCTCTTCGGCGATGACGCGCTTCACGAACGACTTCTCGGGCATCAGCGGGTAGTAGAGCATGACGATGTCGCCGATGTGCGGGTTGCCGATGCGGTACGCCAGCTTGTTGACGATGAGGCGGTCCTGGTCGCCGAGCGTGGGCGCCATGCTGTGCCCCTCGACGCGCGCCACCTGGAAGCCGAAGGTGACGATGAGCGTGGCGTAGACGGCGGCGGAGGCCAGCGTCTTCAGCCAGGCGACGATCTCTTCGGCGACCCGCTCCATCCGGATCCCGCCGTCGGCCGCACGCCGGCCGTCGGCGGGAGTGGAGACGGCCGGAAGGGCCTCGGACATCCGGAGCGGCTCCGGGGCGATCGCCGGTTCGGGCGTCGGGCGCGGGTCCGCGGCTGCATAGCTCGGGGGGGCGGGCACGGGCAGCGGGGCGTACGGATCGTAGTGGTCGCTCATAGCCTTAAATACTCACGCAGCCGCTTGGTCTGGGATCGGCTGACCGGGATTTCGGTTCCCTTGCCGTCGCGCATCTTCAGGATGTAGTTGCGGCTGAACCACGGGACGATTTCCTTGATCTTGTTGATGTTCACCAGGTGCGAACGATGCACGCGCCAGAATACCGCAGGGTCGAGCCGCGCCTGCAACTCGTCCAGTGTCCGATAGTTGGACGTTCCAGACAAGCTGTTCGTTGCAACCGTGATGACGTCGTCTTCCACCGAGGCGTGGACGACCTCCTCGGCCTGGACCAGCAGGAATCGTTCCGCCACCCGGAGCGCGAGCTGTTCGCGACGCCCCTGGCGTTCGGCGATCATGCCCAGGAGCCGCTCCAGCTCGTCAGCCGTCTGGGGCCTGCCCGCGACGCGGTCCGCCTGCCGGCGGCGGCGCACGCGGTCCACCGCGGTGGCGAGACGCCCGGCCTCGACCGGCTTGAGGAGATAGTCCACCGCGTTGACCTCGAAGGCCTGGATGGCATGCTGGTCATACGCCGTGACGAACACGAGGTGGGTCTCGACGCCCGCACGCACGAGCCGGCGAGCGACCTCGAAGCCGGTCAGCCCTGGCATCTGGACATCGAGCAGCAC
>JANPJN010000389.1:0-18476 GCA_031425515.1 Acidobacteriota bacterium
CGGAGGTACGGCGCGTGGTGACGCCGTCCGGATAGGGCTGCACGACGAGATCGCAGGCGCCGAGCGCGGCCGCGACATCGCCCGGAGTCAGAGCGCCGGTCGCGCGCATACGCGGCGCGAGCGTGGCGTGGCGCCGGGACAAGTCCGAAACAAACGCGTCGGCGCCGCGCCCGACGAAGACGAAGCGTGCCGAGGGAGCGGCGTCCAGAATCGACGGGACAACGGCCGTCAGTTCCGTGGCGAGGTGATCGCCGAACGTGCCGAAGTGTCCCACGACGTGCGCCTGCGGGTCCCCGTCCTGGAACTGCAGACGCCACCGGTCGATGTCCGCCTGCGCGGCCGTCTCGGCGACCGTGGCGGGGATTGGGGATTCCACGAGAACGTTCGCACCCCACGGCCGCAGATACGGGCCCCACGCGGACGTCGAGATGTACGCCACAGGGCTGGCGCGCAGCAGCACCGCTGCCATCACGCGCTGGACCACCGCGAGCGCGTTGCGCGATGGACGCTGCCAGCCGAAATAGAAGTAGGGCTCGTGGAACATCACGCGGACGTCCATTCCCCGGCGTCGCATCCGCAGTAGCCACAGGCAGAACGGCAGGTTCGCACCCCTGGCCCCCAGCGCGTTCGGGACGTACTGCAGGAGCAGGCAGCCCGGCGTCTCGCGAAGCGCGTCTTCGAGAGCGTGGCGCGAGCGCGGGCCGAAGTGGTCCGGCAGCAGGTGGGACTCGACGCCGGCCTCGGTGCCGGCCGTGATCGAGGGGCACCAGACGTGCACGTCAACGCCTCGACTCGCGATCCCCGCGGCAACGAGGCGGGTATAGTCCCCGACGCCTCCGCTCTGCGGGGGGTACTCGCCCGTCAGCAGATGAAACGCCTGTGTCACGCGACCGTCCGCATGGGCGCGGCCGCCCGGCGCAGGACGGTGTCGAGGGACTCCATGTGCGCCTCGAGACTGAGCTCCGATGCCACGCGCAGGGCGCCCTGCTCCAGGCGCGCCATCTGCTCCGGACTGCCGAGCAGCTCGGTGAGCGCGTCCGCGAGCGCTACCGGGCTCCCCACCTCACGCACCAGCCGTCCGTTGACGCCCTCGCGAAGCCACTCGCTGATGCCGCCCACATCGAATGCCACCGCGGGAACGCCGTGCGCGCCCGCCTCGAGGCCGACCAGGCCGAATGGCTCCGGCCACAGACTCGGCACCGCCAGCACGCTCGCGCTGCGCAAACGATGCACGCGCTCGTCACCGGTGACCCACCCGTGAAACGTCACGGTCAGCGCCGGGTCGGCCGCCAGCGCCCGCCACGACGCTTCCGCTGGTCCGCTGCCGGCAAGCTCCAGCCGCATCGGCACGCCAGACCGGCGGCAGGCACGCGCCATGGCCTCGATGAGGACGTCCCCTCCCTTGAGGTTCGTCATGCGGCCGAGAAACAGCACGGTTGGCACGGCCGGCAACGGCCGCGCGTCGGCTGCACGATCCACCGTGGCGAACAGCGGCACGGTCGCCAGGCGCTCGACCGGCACACCATGTCGCGCATACTCCGTCGCCATGTGCCGGCTCGCCACGATCACGTGCGCGTAGCGATCGAACAGACGACGCTGGCGCCGGGCCCAGCCGAACTGCTCGACCATCAGCAGCGGGCGAAGCTGGCCGCAGCGCCGCGGGAAGTAGAGGCCCAGGCACGCCGGACCGAACTCCCGCGCGCACGGGCGCACGGCAGGAAAGGCGTGCGACTTCAGGCCGCTGATGCAGGTCCCGAAGTAGCCGTGCATCATCTTGACGACCGGCGCGATCGCGATCAGCCCCTCGTCGGCCTCGAGCGGGCCCATGTTGTGGGAGAAGCAGACGTCCGGCGACCAGTGCGCCACGCGCTCCAGCGCCGCGGCAAGCCCCGCGTCGCCGCCGCTGAACACGTCACTGCCTGCATCCAGACGCGTCGGGCCCTGACCCGATCGCGCGTCGGCGCAGAAGAACGCGACCTGATGCCCGCGTGCCCGCAGCGCGGGCATGATGGCGGCGAGATAGCTCTCGACGCCTCCGCCCCCGGCCGGCGCTTCGTGCGCGATCAGAATTCGCACGGTCGAAGCCTCAGGCACACGCCCGCGAGCGCCCACGGGTCCGCACCGCCGTCGAGCCGCTCGGGCCGCAGCCGCTGGCGCCGCAGCTCCTCTTCGAGATCGGTGCGACCGTAGCCGAAGGCGGACCACAGATGCGGGTGGATCTCCATGTAGAGCTCGAGACCGCTGCCCGCCGCCATAATCGTGTCTCGCGCACCGCGAAGCAGATCGAGCTCGGCTCCCTCGACATCCACCTTGATGAAGCCTGGCGAGATGCCATGCTCCCCGCAGAACGCGTCTACGCTCGTCGTCCGGACCTCGATGCCCCCAGGCTCGTCGTCCGGAGTGAGGCGATTGTCCCCGCGGCTGTCGGTCGCGGCAAATTGCGCGACACCCGGCGCCAGGCTGACGGCTTCCCCGTGCACCTCGACTCGATCGGCCACACCGTTCAGCGCGACATGCCGCTCGAGTCCCTCGCGCGCTCCGGGCGCCGGCTCGAACGCGTGCACCCGGCCCGTCGCGCCGACCCACTGCGCGAGCAGGATCGTGTAGGCGCCGAGATTGGCGCCGATGTCGAGGACCGTCGATCCGGGTGTGACGGCGCGATGGAACGCCTCGTACTCCTCGGCGTTCCACATCACCTGACGATAGGCTGCCGCCAGGCGCACGGTCTCGCCATGCGGAAAGCGGCTGACGAGCCGATCCCCCGGGAGCGCGTCGAGCAGCCCTTCGTACAGTCGCTTGAGCGGACGCTTCAGCCGCGGGTCCGTGAGGCGGTTCCGGAACGGCCGCCCGGCGCGCTCGAGCAGGGACGGCCGGCGGAAGTCGTCGCCCTTGCCGAACTCCATCACGGCGTCCCTCGTCCATCGCCACCCGCGATGGCGAACAGACCATCGAGGTGCCATGCGGCCAGGCGCCCTCGAATCAGCGCAGCAACGGGCGGATAGCCAAGGATCAACGGACGGGCGAACCAGGCGTACGTCAGGCCGATGAGCCCGCCCGTCACCACGGCGCCCGGGAACGGGAGCGGGAGCGCCAGGGCGCCGAGCCCGACGCAGAGCGCGATCGGCAACACGGACCGGGCGGCCCAGGGCCTGAACACATCCGTCAGAAGCCCCCTGAGCGTCAGACCGCTCCGCTCCGCCAGCGCGGGCACGAGCAGGGGAATCAGGACCAGGCTCTGCGCACAGAGCGACGCCAGTGGAATGCCCATCAGTCCCAGCCGCCGCCCCAGCACGAGCGCGAGGCCGATCTGGATCGCGCCGGACGCGAGCGCGGCCAGACCGACGTGCATCCGCCGGCCCAGCGCGGACACGACGACCGCCATGCCGTGGCTGAGGGTGCTGACGATGATGAGCGCTGCGAGGATGCCGTTCAGCCCAGGCCCGGCGAACAGGTGGGGGCCGACCCAGCTGGTCACGAACGCCCCGTTCACCGACAGGAGGATGCAGGCGGCGCCAGCCGCGAGTGCGAGGTACACACGGAAGACCGCGGCCACCGCATCACGGAGCCGCTCGGGGCGCTGCTCACCCGAGAGCTGCGCGAGGCCGACAAGGCTGCTGTCGCCGGGCACCCATGACATCTGCGTCATCATCTGCCCGAGCTTGGCCGTCATCGCGAGCATGGTGATCCAGAGCGGATGCCCGAGCGAGGCGAGGACGATCGCGTCGGTGGCAACGGAGAGGCGCCAGCCCCAGGCGCCCAGCCAGGCGCCGAAGCCTTCGCGAAAGAGAAGCGCGACCTCCGAGGCCGTGGGCATCGGCCAGTGCTGCATGAGATCGGGCGCGACACGCCGCAGACGCGCGAGCATGACCGTCGAGCTGACGAGTGAGGGAACCGCGGCGCCGATGGCGAGGGCGTAGAGACCGTATCCGTGGAACAGCAGGATCACGGTGATGGCGAGATCGAACGCCCAGGTCGCCGTCGAGACCGCTCCGTAGAATTTCACGTCCTGCAGCCCGACGAGCGTGGAGCCTGCGATGCGCAGCGGCAGGACGATGGCGGTGGCGCACGCGATGATGGTCAGGGGCCCGGCAATTGCCTCGCGGTCGCCGGGCGCCAGGCTCAGGATGACCGGGGCGAGCCGCCAGAGCGCGAGCACGAGCACACCGTAGAGGACCGATACGACCAGCGCGGCACACGCCGCGGTGCTCATGATGCGCTGCATGCCCCGGCGATCGCCGCGCCCCTCGGCCTCGGCAATGAGCCACGGCACGACGCCCATGACGCCGAAGTCCGCCATCGCGGCGTACGCGAGCACCTCCCCCGACGCCAGCCAGTATCCGTAGAGCCGCTCGCCCACGCGGTGCAGCACGAAGGGCACGAGCGCGACACCCACGAGGATCGACAGGCCGAACTGCAGGTACGCAAACGACGCAGCGATCGAGGCGCGCCGGGTACGGCTCATGAGCCCGCGCCTCCGGGGGCCCTGCGCAGGCCGACGGCTACCATCTGCCGGATCGTCGCGGCCCAGCCTGAAGCGTCCGCCCGGCGGCGCCAGTGCCGTCGTGTGCGCTGGTGATCCGCGGCAAGGACGGCGTCCCATCGCGCATGAAAGATCTGGCCGTTCCTGAGCACGCCAGCGAGATAGGCGGCCGACGGGGCGCGGCCGATGGTCGTGCTGCCGAGATGATAGTAGGCACCCAGGCGTTCGAAGCCGGATGTCGCGACGCGCCAGCCAGCCTGACGAATGCGGCAGGCGAGATCCGCTTCGTCCCACTCCGTCGGACGGAAGGCCTCGTCGAGCAGGCCGACGCGATCGAGGCAGGCGCGGCGGACGATCCACGGACGGATGACGATATCGACCTCCTGCAGGCGCCACCAGTTCGACGGCGCGGGGCCGATCGTGCTCTGCAGGCGGCGCCAGTCCACGAGCTGCTCCCACGTCTCGATCGGCTCGTCCACCGGGATGCAGTTCAGCCCGCGGCTCAGGCTGACGAGGCCGATCTCCGGATAAGCGTGAAACGTGCGCACGAGCTCAGGTACGAGCCAGGGCCCCCGCAGGAACATGTCGTCCTGCCAGGCCATCACGAACGCGCCGCGAGCGAGCGCCATGCCGGCGTTCGTGCAACGGAGCTCGTGTGCGTTGTCCTGATGGATCCAGCGCAGGTGCCGCTGACCCCACGGCGTGCGCGCGATGGTGTCGAGCGCGGCCGCCGTCTCGTCCCGGCAGCCGTCCTCGACCACAATCAGCTCAACGTCGGCTCCGCCATGCGTACGCCAGCCATCGAGGCAGGTGCGCAGCACTTCGACGTTGTTGAAGGTGGGAATGACGACGGAGACGGAGGGATGCGTCATGGGCGCCGTGCGTAGGCCTGAAGGTTCAAGGTCACCGGCAGATAAACGCCGTACGGCGCGGTAGCGGCCACGCCGTGCAGCCCCCGCCGCACGAGGCGCGAGACGACGCCGCGAAGGCCGGGCGTCTCCGGCAGTTCCGGCACGCCAGGTTCGACCGTGATGACGGAGAAGCCCGCCCGCTCGAGGGCCATCCGCAGCGAGCGTGGCGAAAAGTGATTGACGTGGACCAGATTGTCGGCGAGCGTCGGCCGATAGCCTGGCACGAGCCGTCCGCGCCAGCGTTCCTTGCGCAGCTGGCCGGGGCCGCACGGCACCTTGACGGCAATCCAGCCCCCGGGGCCGAGCAGCGTGAAGGCGCGCGCGAGCACGGCCATCGGGTCGGGAATGTGCTCGAGCACGTCGGTCAGCACGATGGCATCGTAAGCGGCCGTGCCGGCATCGACCTGATGCACGTTCAGCTGCTGTACGGAGGCCCCCGTGCGAGCGGCTGCGAACGCGGCCGTCTGGGGGTTGAGCTCGAGCCCGTCTGCCTGCCATCCAGCCGTGCGGGCCAGCGCGAGGAACCGTCCCGCATGAGCCCCGACATCGAGCAGGCGCCGACGGGGGGGGGCGAGGCGATTCGCCAGCGCCCGCAGGATGCCGTGAAAGATCGCGTCCTTGTACGGCGCCTCGAACTCCGATCGGATCCACGCCTCGGACCACCGCTGGTCGTAGAGGCGATCGAAGAATCGCGGGAGGGTCGGCAATGCGGCCGGCTGCGCGAAGCCGCATGTCTGGCATTGCCGGAGATCGAGCCGCGCGCCGGTGTAGGCGGCAAGCTCGGGATCCTGCGTGCCGTAGATGGCAAGGTCGAACAGCAGTTCGTGCACGGGTGTCAGGGCCGACCCGCCGCAGATCTGGCAGGTGGCGAGAGGAGCGAACCCGGCGGTCGTCGCGGTCATGCCGTCACCACCCAGGCGATCTCCGCGCCCATGTCGCTCCACGAGCGCGCGCGCAGCCGATCGGACAGCGGCAGAATCCTGTCGGCCGCCGAGGCCATGTCCCACCGCCACCGGTGGAGGCGATCTGCGAGCTCGGTGGGATCCTCGGGGTCGGCGATGAGCAGGTCGCGAAGTGATGCCGGATAGAGTTCCGCGATCCCCGCCGTGGCGCTCACGATGGCGGGCACTCCGCGGGCAAGCGCTTCGTGCACCCCGAGGCCGTAGGCTTCGTACCGAGCCGGATGCACCATGACGTCCGAGGCGCCGATCACACGCGAAATATCGGTTCGAAAGCCCAGGAACCTGAGCCGGTCGCCGATCCGGAGCTCGGCCGCACGCCTCCGCCACTGCGCAAGCTCGGCGCCGGCGCCCGTCACGGCGAGATCGACGTCCCAGGTCTTGTCGAGACAGAGGCGCCTCCACGCCTCGAGCAGGCGATCGAAGCCCTTGCGCCGGTCGCCAAGCGCGCCCACGAAGAGCGCGACGGGACGGTCGGCCGGCCAGCCGAGCTCCCGCTTCAACCCCGCCCGCTCCTGGTCTGACACGCGCGCGAACGTCGCCGCGTCGGTCCCGTAGTACACCACGCGAAGCCGAGACGGCTCGACCTGGAGATGCTCACGCACGTCGGCCGCCGTGCGCTCACTGTTGCACAGCACGAGACGGGCGCGCTCGAGCGCCCGCCGCTCCCGCCGCAGGTAGTACGCATGCGCCGCGCGGATCTGGAGGCGCCGCCGACTCCCGTGCGCGCGGGGTCGATGCGCGGCGTGCAGGTAGTGGACCCACGTCACGTCGCCCGTGTCGGCGTTGCCGCCGTTCGCGATGACATGCGACGGCCGGAGGCGCCGGGCCTGCCGCTCTCCCGCGGCCGCGAGCAGCGGCGCGCCCAGGAGATTCGACCCGAGAGGTCTGCCCACGGCGTGCACGCGGACGCCCGGGCGCTCCGACAGATCGGGCCAGACGCGATGCGCCACCAGCTCCACGTGATGCGCCCCGGCGTGTGCCAGGTGCAGGGCCAGCGCGTGATTGGCCCGGTCCATCCCGCCGAGCGGCGTGAAGTCTCCCGCGATGAGCAGCCAGCGCGTCATGTGCGGTCCAGCCGGTATCCGCAGGCCACGCCGTGCAGCGCGCCGGCGAGGAACCAGTACTGGATGCCGATCTGCGTGACGAAGGGAGTGAAGCTGAAGACCATCGCGGCGATGCCCAGGTTGGCCGCCATGACCACACCGGCGCAGACCGCGATCCGCGGATACTGCGATTGCAGGGCCAGCCGGTACTGGCTCCGGGCCGCCGCGGCGAGGGCGCCGCCGTAGAACACGAGCATGAGGAACCCGCCGTCGATCATCCACCCCGTGATCTGGATCTCCGCCCAGATGCCCGGCAGGCCGGGCGTGCCGAAGTACGACGCCGCCATGCCCCAGCGCCCGAGCCCCGCGCCAAACGGAAAGTCGAACAGCAACTGGCTGAAGGTGATGTCGAGCTGCACGCCCCGCGCGCGGTAGTACACCGCGAGCGGGTCGTCGGCAAAGAGCGTCATGAAGCGGTTGAGGATGCTCGCGCCACCCAGCGTGATGGCAATGAGGAAGCTCCCGCCGACAATGGCGGTCGCCAGCAGCGCGAAGGCGGTCGCCTTCGCGGCGCGCCGCTGGAGCACGAGCGTCGCCGCGTAGATCCCGAACATCAGGATGGTGACGACGAGGCTGATGCGGACCTGGCTCAGATAGATCGCCGCGATGCCGGCGCCCGCGAGCGCGAACGCACCTGCGCGCTTCCATGCGGCCATGGGGCTCAGGCCGAAGATGACGCCGAGCAGCGCCGCGAACATGCCCGGGCCCGCCACGGCCCCGGGCGTGTCGAACAACCCCGGCGGACGGATGATGATCTGGCCGTTGGGGCCGACGTAGGTCACGGCGCCGAGCCCGATCGCCCCTTCGGTGACGACGCGCGAGAGCTCGGTCGGCATCCAGCGCGCGGGGTCGTACACCTGGAGCACGCCGACGAGCGAGTTGATGCCGCTGCACACGAGCAGGATGCCGAGCAGCCGTGCCAGATGCTCGGGCGTGCGCACGAACATGGGGGCCCAGAACAGCGGGGCGATGACGGCGAAGTAGACCATCATGTGCGCCAGCCCGCCGACGAGCGAGCCGGTATACGGGCTCGACAGCATCACGGTAAGCAGCCCCGCGACGGCCAGGACCCAGGGCTGCGCCTTGTTCGGGGACGGGCGATTGGACGACTGCGTCTGCCACCACACGAACGCCGCGAGGCTGATGCCGAACGCGGAGAAACGCAGGGGCAGGCGGAACGCCTGCGTTCCCGGCAGGTACAACAGCGCGGGCAGTGCGGTCTGGCCGATCACGAACAGCTCGGGGAATCCCCAGGGGGCCACGCGGGACTGAGCCGCCACGCCCGGCGCCTGCGTCCCGGTCCGCGCGCCCGCCACTTCCATCCAGCTCACGCCCCCACCTCGAGACCTGATGCCGCCTTCTCGTAGACGGCTGCGAACTCTTCCGCGAGCCGCCGCGCGTCGAATCGGCTGACAGCCGCGGCGCGCGCACTCGCGCCGAGACGCGCCCGCATCGACGGGTCCGCAACCAGCGCCCCGATAGCCGCCGCGAGGCCCTCGGCATCTCCCGGCCGATGCGTCAGCGCATCCTCATTCGCGCGCACGAGCTCCGCGGCGCCGCCCGTCGCACTCGTCACGAGCGCGCGGCCGCAGGCCATGGCTTCGGCAATCACGAGTCCGAATGGCTCCGGTGTCGTGCTGGCGTGGACGACGATGTCGAGGGCACGCATGACGCGATCGGCGTCGCGGACGAACCCCGCGAAGCCCACCCGGCCTTCGAGCCCGTACTGCGCGGCGAGGCGATGCAGTTCGGCGGCGGAATACTGACTGCCGTCGGTGTCGTAGAGCGCCCCGCCGATAACGTAGGCGCGTACAGGCAGCGATGCAGGCAGCGCGGCGATGGCGCGGAAGAACGTGTCGTGCCCCTTCCATCGGCTGAACGTGGCGACGAGCCCCACGCGCACGGTGCCGTCCGGCGCCTGCGCCAGGCCGGCGAGCCTGTCGAGATCGACCGCCGGCCCCGTCTGGGCGAAGCGATCGAGATCGACCGCGTTGTAGATCACCTGGACCGGCGCACGCGTGCCTGTCACCGTCCGGACGTCAGCGGCCACACTCTCGGAGTTGGCCACGATGACCGAACAGCGCGCCGCGTGGTGGCGAAGGAGCGGACTCGTGATGGGGCGCCCGCTGATGTATTCGTGCATGTGCCAGACCAGCCTGCGCCCCGGCCCGCCGGCGCGCGCGGCGAGGATGTGCGCCTTGAAGCCGTTGGTGTGAACCACGTCAGGGCGGAAGCGAGAAAGGGCATGCCGGAGCCGCCGCTGATAGCGCGGGAGGGCGAGGGCCGCGCGCACCAGACGCCGAACGGCGGCGGCCCGGTGCCCTCCCGTCAGCCCGGATTCGCCCAGCCGCGCGAGCGAGGGGGGCATGGGGAGAACGCAGACGTCCATGCCGATCTGCCGGCTCGCCTCGGCCAGCGGGCCGGAGCCCGGCAGGATCAGCTGGAGCGCCCATGCGGGCCGCGATCGCCGGAGCTCGGAAGCAATCTGCAGCAGCATCGCCTCGGAGCCTCCCATCTGATCGGACACGCTGATGAACGCGATACGCATCAGACGGGATCGGGCACGCCAGGGGCGACGGCCAGCACGTGGGGCCACGCGCCCAGTGCGGCGCCGTCGGTATACGGACCGATCATCTCGCGAAGGGACGTCGTGCCCGACGCGGCGCGGCGATGGGCGTCGGCCGAGTGCGCGATGATCCACACGCGATAGCCGGCGCCGCGCAGGAGGTCGATGCATCCGCCCGCCGTCTCCCCCCGCTCTGCCAGGAGCGCCGGATGGCACTCGAGCAATACGTGCCGGTAACGGCCCGACGCGAGGCCGCTCCGCATGCCGGACAGGACGTCTGCCTCGCCCCCCTCGACGTCAATCTTGACGAGGCTGACCGCATCAATGGCCGCGGCGTCGAGCGCGGCGTCGAGCGCGACGGTCGGCGTCGTGAAATCGGCCGCCACATCCGAGGCCACGGCATGCGACACGCCCCAGTTGCCCTCGTCCGGCTGAAAGGCCGCGAACGCGATCTCGCCGGCCCCGGCGGCCACCGCGCACTGGTGTGCCGCGATCATCCGGATGCCGTTCGCCGCGATGTTGGCCGACAGCATGCGATACAGCCGCGGCTCGGGCTCGAAGGCCACGACCCGTCCGCCCGGGCCGACCCGGTGCGCCGCCGCCAGCGAGAAGTAGCCCCAGTTGGCGCCAACGTCCACGAACACGTCGCCGGCCCGGAGCAGGTGCGACGCGATCGCCGTCTCCTGCGGCTCGTAGCCACCCGTGTAGCAGACCTCGCGCGCGACGCTGTCGCGAAGATCGCACTCGTACAGGAAGCCGCCGAGCCGCGCCGGCAGCCGCATCATGAACGGCGGCGTCCGCGCGTGGCGAAGCTGATGGATCGCCCAGTAGCGGCCGGCCGGCAGCCGGGGGATCACCGTGGCAAGCGCGCGCACCCACAGCGGCGGACGACGGTCAGCCACGTACGCGTCCGATCAGCACGACGTTGTCCGAGAACTGGCGGGGAAAGCGGGACGAGAGCGCCGCCGGGTAATGCCGGCCGGATCCCGGGATCCGGCCCTCGCCGGTGAACCGGACCTCGACGGTCTCGAGCCCGCACTCCCCGGCGATGCGCCGCAGGTCGATCTCGAGCAGCGCGGTGATGTGGGCGGGATAGGCCGGATCCTGGAACGCGGAGAAGCGCTGCTTCGACACGAGCGTGAGGAGGCTGAGGGCGCTCAGTTGATTGGGTGTCGAGACGACGACCCAGCCCCCCGGCCGGGCGATGCGCCGCAGTTCACGGCAGAACGCGCGCGGGTTCTCGAGATGTTCGACGACCTCCACCGCAGCGACGACATCGACGGATCGATCCGCGAGCGGCAGCGGAAGCCGATCGAGATCGGCGGCCACGAACTCCACACCGGACGGCAGCCCGTCGTAACGGACGGCATCCACGCCAATGCACCGGTCGAACGCGGGCGCCACGTGCGACCAGAAGTGCCCGGCGCCGCAGCCGATGTCCGCCAGGGTCCCCCCGGCGTGCCGGTCCGCGAGCAGTCGCGTCACCGTCCTGTAGATAGCGGTGCTGCTCGACCCCAGGCTCTGGCGCGCGCGCGTGTCGAGATCGGCGGCGTCCATCACGCCGGCACCACCGGGCGGTCCAGGGGCGCCACGATCGCCGCCAGCGCAGCGAGCTGCCTGGCAGGGTCGCACAGTTCGCTGGCACGCGCGGGGCCAGCGACGCCCAGCCGCGCGCGAGTCTCCCGGTCCGTGATGAGCCGTCTCAGGCCCTCCGCCACCGCGCGTTCATCGTCGGGCGGCACGAGGAGGCCGCAGGCATCCGTCACGATCTCCAGCGCACCGCCCATGGCCGTCGTGACGACGGGGAGGCCCGCATAGAGCGCTTCGACGAAGACCAGCCCGAACGGCTCGGCACCGGTATTCGGCTGGCAGTGGATGTCGGCGGCCCGGAAGCAGGCGGCCACGTCGCGGCGCTCACCGAGAAACCGCACCCGGTCGGCAATGCCCAGTTGTACGGCGCGCTCCCTGAGGCCGCGCTCGAGCGCGCCCTCGGCGGGCCGCTGGGGCGCGCCGGCGATCCAGAGCTGCCAGGGGGCCTGTACCTGCGCGAGCGCGGCGAGCAGTGGCGCGTGCCCCTTCCAGGCTTCGAAGCGGCTGGCCGTCACGACGACCGGCGTTCCTTCGTCCACGCCGATGGAGGCGCGCAGCGCCGAGCGCCCCGCTCCGCTGCGATCGGCGCGCACGGGCGCGTAGAGCACGGACGCCGAGAGGCCCGGATACAGTGCGGGCACGCTGGAGGCCGTGAACCGGCTGTTCGCAAGAATGCAATCGGGGCGCGTGCGCCTGGCCCACCGCTCCGGCCACGTCGTGCCGGACACACGGTCGTGCAGCCACAACACGAGCGCGCTCCTGGTCTTCCGCACGACGGGCGCCGCAAGCCCGAAGATCCAGGAGGAGTGGCAGATCACGGCCGCGGGGTCCTGTGCGCGCAGCACGTGCGCGAGCCTCCGCCTGGCGCGGAGGATGGACCACGGACGGCTCACCCGGACCGCTCCGATCCGCGCGCACGGCGCTCCCGACGCATCGATCTCCTCGCCAAGGCGCCCGTCGAAACAGATCGCGAACGACGGCTGCATCGACGGGCACAGCGCCCTGTCCTCAGCGCACTCCGCGACGATCCGTTCGACGCCGCCGTACAGATTACCGGCACACAGGTGCAGGACGCTTTCCGCCTGTGGCTCCATGCTCAGAAGATGCGGCGTCCGACGGTGATGGTGTCGCCGGGCTGGACGATGGTGGAGTCCTTCGCCTTGATGTCCACCACCTTGCCGTTGACCGTCCGGCGGATCCGCACGCGGTTCCGGTTCGCGCGGTCGGTGAGTCCGCCCGCCATGATGATCGCCTGCTGCACGGTCGTCTCCGTGCTCAGCACGAGCTGCCCGACGGTCCTCACCTCGCCGCTGATGAAGAACTTGTCGGCCGGCGGAACGAAGATCGCGTCGCCGGGCCGCAGGCGGATCCGGCTGGCGCGCCCGTTTTCGATGTCCTGACGCGGGATCCGCTCCTGCGTCGCAGCCGCCGGGCTCGACACGCCCCCGAGGGCGCTGTCGTCGTGCGTGATCTGCACGTAGGACCCGGACTCCGGCGTCGGGTAGCCCGCCTGCGTCAGCGCACGGGTGAGTGTGGGATCCCCCTGCAGTTCGACATAGCCGGGGTTTCGCACCGCCCCCATGACGTTGACACGCTGGCTGCGGAAGTCCTTCACCGAGACGCTGAGGTTCGGGTTGGTCAGGTAGCCGCCGATGACCCGCCCCTGCGGATCCCTGCGAAGACCCAGCACGCGCCGCAACATCTCCTCGATCTGGCGTGTCGTCAGGCCCGACACTTTCTGACGGCCGACATACGGGCAGTCGATGGTGCCGTCGCTGTCCACGACGAGCGCCGGTCTCGAGAGCGAGTCGTCGTTGAACACGATCAGGTTCAGCACGTCCTGTGGGCCCACGACGTAGTCGTCTGCGGCAAGCTGCGCGGTCGCGGGGGCAGACGGACTCGCGGGGGGAGGCGTGCCGCGTCCGGCAGGTGCCTGGCTCGCCATCAACAGCCACATCAGCAATACGGTGCTCATCGGTTCAATGCTCCCCAGATCACGCTGGCCACGATGCGGTGGTTCGAATACTCGCGCAGCAGATCGCGAGTGGACGTCCGGCGAATGAACTCGACGTCAACGACAACCCGCGCGCGCTCACCGACCCGGTAGCCGGCGCCGGCGCCATAGCTCGTGAGCACGTCGCGACCGGGCGATGCCGCGGGGCTGGTCTGAACGCCGGTGGCGCGATAGGCCATGGACTCGCGCCCGCCCAGCAGGCGGAGCTCGGCGAGCCCGAGGACCTGCGAGGCCAGCACGGCCCGCGCACCGCTGACGACGTAGTACGGGAGCGCCTCCTCGTAGGAGTAGCGCACGTCGCGGGTGAACGTGGTGTCGAGCTTGTAGCGGCCGACGAAGAGGATACCGACCGAGCCCGAGGCGACCATCCCGCTGTAGTCGGGCAGCGAGGGATCGAGGCCGTCGAAGCGCCGGTAGCCGACCGACGCCGTGCCGGTGATGAGCCCGAGCGGACTGAACGTGAGCGTGGGCGCCACCCGCCAGCTGTCCGAGTCCCGCAGCGGCGTGCGATCGAAACGCTGGGCCTCCTTCGTTACGACCACCCCTGCGGTCGTGAACGGCGTGAGCGCCACGTTGAAGGCAGTGTCGTAGCCCCGGGTCTTCTGGTCCAGCGTGCGCGACAACTGCACGCCCCGAAACTCCCGGTCGTCGTAGGCGTCGCGTGCCTCGCGCACGGTGAAGACCATCTCGCTTCTCGACGCCAGCTTGAGCCGGGTGCCCGCGGTGAAGAGGCGCGGATGGTGGCGGGCACGCACGTCGATCTCGCTGTTCGACCTCGCGCTCGTGTCGCCCGAGGTGAACGCGACGAAAGGCTTGAGCAGGTTGAGGTCGAGGTCCGCGCGCGCGCCGACGCTCCGGTTCACGCTGCGCTCGCTTGTGTACTCCCGGAAGTAGACCAGCTCGGACCCGGTCGTCACGGCCAGGCGGAGCCGTCCGGGCTGAATCGACACTTCGAGGTCCGGCGCGGCCACGAACGTGAAATCCCGCTTCGGGTTGTCGCGCTCGTTGAAGACGTTGTAGTCCACCCCGACGTTGGTGATCGCCACCCGGGGCCTGAACGCGAACGGCCCGACGTGCACCGCCTGGCGCTCGGGATCGGTACTCTGCGCGCCGGCTCCGGCCGCCATCAGGCCGGAGAGACCGCACGCTACCACTGCCACTCTCACCCGCCGTCTCATGCTGAGCCTCATGACACCTGGGCCTTCGGGATCTTGGCGATCCCGAGTTGCCGCGTCTTCCGATACAGATTGGCGCGCTCGATGCCGAGCGTCTCGGCCGCGTCGCTCATCCGCCACTGATGGCGCGCGAGCACGGCCGAGATGTATTCGCGCTCGAACCGCCGCCGGGCCTCGCGCAGGCTGACGGTGAGATCCCGCCGCGTGAACGGGCCGTCGATCGGCACGTGCGCCAGTACGTCTTCCTGAGTGACGATGTCGCCCGCGTCGCCCGCTATGGCCGCCAGCACCTCGACGAGCTCGTCGAGATTGCGCGTCCACGGCAGCGCCGCCAGCGTGGTCAGGGCCGGCTGGGTGAACGTCCGATCGCCGTCACCGCGGTCACGCAGCACACGGTCGATGATCGCGCGAAGGTCTCCGGGGCGCTCGCGCAGCGCCGGCACGACGACGCGGCCCGAGACGAAGCGCTTGAGGAGATCCGACCGGAAGCGTCCCTCCTTCGTCTCGGTATCCAGGTCATGCGTGGTCGAGGCGACCAGCCGGAAGGCAAGAGGCACGAGTTGCTGCCGCGAGGCGACCCGGGCCTCGCCGTCGCGTAGCAGCCGGGTCAGCCGGCGCTGGGCCGAAGCGGGCAGCTCCTCCACGTTCTCGAGGAACAGCGTGCCGGCGCCGGCCTCGACGACGGCCGCACCGCGGCCGAGCGGCTCGAGATCGCCGACGGCCCGCCGCCTGTGGGATGCACCGAACAACCACCGGTCGAGGTCGGCCGCCTCCGCCGCGCCGCAGTCGATCGACACCATCGGCTCCCGGCGGCGGCCCCCCCGATGGAGGAACTCCGCGATGCCGCGCGGATCGCAGCCCGGCTCTGCCAGGAGCAGGATGGCGGTGCGGCTGGCCGCGGCAGCCTCCAGCCCCTGGCGGGCCCGGCGCACGGCATCCGACTCGCCGAGCAGCGGCAAGGGCAGGGTGTCGGGGCGGGGGGCACCCGAGGCGCGGCGCGTGGCGGGCCTGATGGAAATGGACATGGTGTCGGAACCTGGAGACAGCTTCGCCCCGTGAGTTACAGGACGGCTGCTGAGCGGCGGGAGATCGCGCTGGGGGAAAGCTCTCTGATAGTGCCAGATCGCAGGCGGTTGTGTCAAGAATGACACGTCGATCGATCGCGGAGGACACACAGCTCGACCGCAGGTGTTGTGCCGGCGCGCGAGACGCCCGCAGCCGACCCAGCCGCCCGGCGCCGTCGTCAGTAGGCGGCGAGCCGCCGCGCGGCCCGCTCGATCTCGTCGAGACCCGGGAGGAAGTGCGCTTCGAGCGGCGGGGAGTAGGGTACCGGCGTGTCCAGCGCGCCGATGATGCGGACGGGCGCATCGAGCCACTCGAACGCCTCCTCCTGGATGACGGATGCGACGCTTTCGCCGATGCCGCCGGTGCGGGAGTCCTCGTGCACGATGAGCACGCGATGGCAGTGTTTCGCGACGGCGAGGACCGCGCCGCGATCGAGCGGGGCGAGCGTGCGCAGATCGAGGACGGCGGCCTCGATGCCGTCGGCCGCGAGGCGCTCGGCTACACGCAGCGCGACATGGACGTATGCGCCGTACGACACGATCGCCAGATCGGCGCCCGCCCGGCGCAGCGCGGCCGTGCCGATCGCCACCGGACGCCCGCCTCCGGGCTCCAGCACCTGACGGATGGCGGGGTCGCGATAGAGGGCGATGTGCTCGTAATACAGGACCGGGTCGGGATCCGCCACGGCGCTCGCCATCAGCGCCCGTGCATCCGCCGGCGTGGACGGGACGACGATCTTGAGACCCGGGGTGCGGTAGAACCAGGCCTCGGTGTTCTGGCTGTGATACGGGCCCGCATGGCGGAGGCCGCCCCACGGCATCCGCACGACCATGGGGACGCTGCCGCCCCACCGGTAGCGAATCTTCGCCGCGTTGTTCACGAGCTGATTGAACCCGGTCGCCACGAAGTCGTTGAACTGGATCTCGCCGATGGGCCGCTGCCCCGCCAGCGCCGCGCCGACGCACACGCCGAGCACGCCGCCCTCAGCGAGCGGAGCGTTCAGGATCCGATCGCCGAACCGCTCGAGCAGCGGGCGCAGGAGCAGGAAGGCATTGCCGTAGGCGCCGCCGACATCCTCGCCGAAGACGAACACCGACGGATCGCGCGCGAGCGCGTCCCCCACCCCGAGCGTTATGGCCTCCAGAAACGTGCTGCCGGCGCGATCGAAAGGGCCGACAGGTTCGACCGCCGGTAGTTTGCCGCCAGGCTCCGACCCTGTGGCGTCCTCGAGCGGATCGCGCCGGGTGCGCGGCCGCTCCTCCGCGAAGACGCCGATTCCCACCTCCGCGGCGTCGGGCCACGGCGCCGCGACGACACGCGCCGCCTCCGCTTCCACGATCGTCGTTGCCTCGGCCTTCAGCGTCTCCAGCTCGCCAGACGGGATGAGCCCTTCGGCCTCGAGCCGTTCGGCATACGAGGGAATGGGGTCCCGGGCTGCCCAGAACGCATAGAGCGCCGGGTCGGCATATCCGGCGCCGGGGGGCGGATAGGTCCACGACGTCAGCGGATCGCGTCCGAGGTACAGCATGTCGTCGTGATGCGCATGGCCGCACATCCGCATCGACACCAGCTCGATGAGCGCCGGCCCCAGGCCGGCGCGTGCGCGTTCGACCGCCCACGCGAATGCCGCCGCGATCTCGTCGGGATCGGTCCCGTCGATCGTCAGCCCCGGGATGCCGTAGCCGGCGGCCTTCTCGGCAAACACGCGCACCGCCGACTGCTCGCGCACCGGCGTGGAGAGCGCGGTCTGGTTGTTCTGCACGCAGAACACGGCCGGCAGCCGGCGCGCCCCGCACAGGTTGATCGCTTCGTGCCATTCCCCGAGCGACGATCCGCCCTCGCCAATGAACGACAGCGCGACCCGTCCCGATCCCTCCCGCGCAAAGGCCATCGCCATCCCGGCCATCGTCAGGCTCCCGATCGCCAGGGGGGCCGCGGCGGGCAGCACACCCCGGCTCAGATCGCCGAAGTGCAGATCGCGGCCGTTCATCGGCGGACCGCCCTTCGCCATCTGCGCCGACAGGACCATCCTGACGCTCTCGCCGTCGGGCCGCATCGCCAGCGCGACGCCCAGGTCGCGGATGAGGGGGGCGACGACGTCGCCGGTCCAGTGGCCGTTGGTGTGGAAGGACACGTCGCGGCGCAGCCGGATGCCAGCCGCATAGATCGCCTCCTGGCCCAGGGAGCGAAAGCCCTTGCCCTGGAAGGGGGCGTCGCGAAAGCGGATCTCGCCGCTCGTGAAAAAGGTCTTGAGGCGGTTATCGGTGGCACGAGTGAGGACCATCCCGCGCAGGATCTCGACGCGCTCGGCCGGAGTCAGCGATGCGCGCAGCGAAGCCCGCCGCAGGAAGCCGTCGCACGCGGCGACGAGAGCGTCAACCGCCTGGGACATGCGCACGGACGCGGGCACGCCGGGGGTGGTGTCGCCGAGGTCGGGAAGGATGGTCGCGGCGGCGGCTTCACGCAGCGCGGCCGCCAAGGGCGCGCGCAGCGACTCGATGTCTGCCTCCGTGCGTGCGGCGGAGCCGCCGGTGCGCTCGAATGCTGCGATCGCGGCACCCGCCGCGAATGGCCACCGCTCGACCACGAAGGCGCCGAACCGCTGGATCA
>JANPJN010000390.1:0-1813 GCA_031425515.1 Acidobacteriota bacterium
TTCGTCCCGTCCGTGCAGGCCCAGACCACGACGCCGGACCCGCCGGTTCTCGCCGCGCCTGCCGAGATCGATCTCTACCTGATCAACCTCCCGACGACGCTGTCGCTCAAGCCGCACAAAGGCTACTTCCGGCTCACGCACCGGTTCGCGCGAGACCTCCGCCGCGGCAGCTTCGGCGATCTGGCCTCGTCGCTCTTCAGCCTGGACGACGGCGCGGTGATCGGGCTGGAGTATCGCTACGCGATCACGAGCCGCCTGCAGGCGGGGGTGGCGCGCACGCTGCTGAGCAAGACGATTGTGACTTCCGCAAAGTGGGACGCCGTGCGGCAGGGGGAAACCCGGCCGGTGTCGCTGTCGGTGGGAGCCTCCTACGAAGGCCTCAACAACCTGCGTGACCATCAGCAGCCCGGGATCTCGGCAATCGTCTCGCGCACGTTCGGCGATACCCTGGCGCTCTACGCCTCGCCGACGTTCGTCAGTAACACGCGTGCCGCCGACGACGTCTCGGGGCACTCGGATCACGACGATGGGGGGCTCGACGAGGTGGACGAGCACGCCGGACACGCGGACACCTGGTTTGCGGGTCTCGGCGCCCGGTTCCGCTTCTCGAAGGGCGGATATCTCGTGGGCGAGTACTCGCCGCGCATTGCGGGCTACAATCCAAATCGACCCGTCTGGGGTGTGGGGATCGAGAAGCGCACCGGCGGACACACGCTCCAGCTCAACGTCACGAACTCGTTCGGAACCACGCCGGGTCAGATCGCGCGGGGAGGCAGCCCGCACGATGTGTATTTCGGCTTCAACATCACACGGAAGTTCTGAGCCGTCGTCCGCCCGGCATCTGACCGGACGGGATGGCCGCTATACCCTGAGGAGACCCATCACCATGAAGAAACTCGTCCTGCTCGCCACCCTGACCGCATTCGCCGGCTGCGGAGGCAGCTCCACCAACCCGTCACAGGGCCCCATCGTGTTCACGTCGGCGCTGAGCGCCGCCAACGAAGTGCCGGCCATCACCAACGCGGAGGCCAACGGCCGCGGCACCGCCACGATGACGATCAACGCGCCGCGGGACTCATCGGGCGCGATCACCGGTCCGGGCACGATGAACTTCTCGGTACAGGTGTCGGGCTTCCCGGCGGGCGCCGTGCTAAGGGCCGCCCACATCCATCCCGCACCGGCCGGCGTCAACGGTCCCGTGCTGGTTGGCACCCCGCTGTCGCCCGCGAGCCCGGTGACGCTCACCGACGGCACGGGCGCACTGATCTTCACGGATGTCGCAATCAGCCAGACGGACGCCCAGGCGATTGCGACCAACCCGGCCGGCTTCTACTTCAACGCGCACTCGGTGCTGAACCCCGGCGGCGCGGTCCGCGGCCAGCTCGTGCGTCAGTAGTAGCGGTCTACCGGACGATTCGGCCTCCGGTCCCCTTGCCCGTCCGCGGCCCCTTGTTGTCGCGGTCGGGCAGGTGGCCAAGGTTGGCGACCCGCGTGCCGGTGGCGTACACCAGTTCCGTCACGCGCGTCAGCTTCGCAAAATCAATCTTCGACACTTCATCGGTCACGTAGTGGTAATCCCGGTGCAGGCCGGTCGTGTAGAAGATGATCGGAATCCCTCGCGATGCGTAGCTGTAGTGATCGCTGCGCGTGTAGATGGACTCGGGATCGGCCGGATCGTTCAGCTCGTAGTTCAACGACATCGGCGCCGGCAACGCGTCGTTCGCCTCCTCGTTCAGATTGTGAAGCTCGGTGCTGATCCGATCGGACCCGACGAGATAGACGGTGTTCTGCTGCGCCGGGTCGTCGCAACGAT
>JANPJN010000391.1:0-5136 GCA_031425515.1 Acidobacteriota bacterium
ACGCCTACGGGTCGGTCAAGTCGTTCGAGTGGCAGCAGGTGGACGGCGAAGAGCCGGTGATCCACACGAAGAGCACGGCGGCGCACCCGCTGTCGGAGGCAGAGATTCCGCAGCGGATCAAAGTGCCTGACTACGCGCGGCTGCTGCCGGAGCCGATTCGGCGCTTCACCCAGCCGGCCGCCATCCAGGATGCCGACCATCTGTCGTTTCTGCAGGGAGGGGGCCACGGCGGTTCGCATCCCCATCTCGTGCACAATTTTCTGATGGCGTGCCGCGGCGAGCGGCCCGCCATGCCCGACGCCGAGACGTCGGTGAACTGGACCATGGTCGGCATTTGCGCGCACGAGTCAGCGCTCAAGGGTGGTGAAAAGGTCGTGATCCCGGGATTCTGACAGGCGCTGCCCACGCCCGGATCGTCACGGCGCGTAAACTTTTTCCGTCCGGGCTCCGTCTGAGTTACCGCGGCCGCCCCGGCCGCGGGAGAAGCGCCTGTGAATCTGAAGCTCGCCTTTAGACGGCTCGTCCAGACCCCCTTCGTCAGCCTTGTCGCGATTGTCTCGCTCGCCCTGGGAATCGGCGCGAACGCGGCGATCTTCTCCCTGTTCGACCAGACGCTGCTGCAACGGCTCCCCGTGCCGCGAGCTGACGAGCTCGTCAATCTGGCGGCGCCGGGCCCAAAGCCGGGCTCGCAGTCCTGCGGGCAGGCCGGGGACTGCGAATCGGTGTTCAGCTATGCGATGTTCCGGGATCTCGAGCGCCAGCAGACGGTCTTCACCGGGATCGCGGCGCACGTCGGGTTCGGCGTGAACATCGCCTACCGCGGCCAGACCATCAACGGCGGCGGCGCGCTCGTGTCCGGATCGTACTTCCCCGTCCTTGGTGTGCAGCCGGCGCTCGGCCGGCTCCTCGGTCCAGAGGATGACCGGAATCAGGGCGGGCATTTCGTGACCGTGCTCAGTCACTCTTATTGGGCGACACGCCTGGGGGCCAACCCTGCCGTCCTGAACGACACCATCATCGTGAACGGCCAGGCGCTCACGGTCGTGGGCGTCGCGCCGGCCGGCTTTGGCGGCACAACGCTTGGCAGCGAGCCGAAGCTCTTCGTCCCCATCTCCATGCGCAGGCTGATGTCGCCCGGATGGAAGGGGTTCGAGAACCGCCGGAACTACTGGGCCTATCTGTTCGCCCGGCTGAAGCCCGGCACCACGATTGAGCAGGCGCGTGCGGCCATGAACGGCCTGTACCGCCCAATCGTGAACGACGTCGAGGCGCCGCTCCAGGCGGGCATGAGCGAGGCGACGATGGCTCGCTTCAAAGCCAGGGCACTCGTGATCGAGCCCGGAGGGCGCGGGCAGAGCCAGGTGCACCGCGAAGCACGGACCCCGATGCTCTTCCTCATGTCGGTCACCGGCATCGTGCTGCTCATCGCCTGCGCGAACATCGCCAACCTCCTGCTCGCGCGCGGCGCCGGGCGCGCCACCGAGATGGCGGTGCGGCTGTCGCTTGGCGCGAGCCGGCGTCAGTTGATGGCGCAGTTGCTGACGGAGTCCTGCATGCTTGCGGTGTTCGGCGGCCTCGCCGGACTGGTGGTTGCGTATTGGACGCTGGCCGCCATCGCGTCGCTGCTGCCACCCGACGGCGGCGCGACCCTGCAGTTCGGGCTCCAGCGCAACATGGTGCTGTTCGCCGGTGCGCTCGCGCTCGGAACGGGCGTGCTCTTCGGGCTCTTCCCGGCGCTGCACAGCACGAAGCCGGACCTCGTGTCGGCCATCAAGGCCCAGGCCGGGCAGCCGTCCGGCGCGCGGGCGGCGTCGCGTTTCCGGACCTCTCTCGTCACGGTGCAGATTGCGCTGTCGATGGCCCTCCTCGCCGCCGCCGGACTCTTTCTGAAGAGCCTGGTGAACGTCAGCCGGGTCGATATCGGCGCGAAGATCGGGGGCGTTTCAACCTTCGGCATCTCGCCGAGCCTCAATGGGTACGACTCGGCGCGATCGATGGCGCTCTACGACCGCACGGAGCAGGAACTGGCCACCCTGCCGGGGGTGACAGGCGTGGCCGCGGCCACGGTCCCGCTCCTCGCCGGGAACAACTGGGGCAGCAGCGTGTCGGTCGAGGGCTTCAAGCAGGGGCCGGATACCGATTCCAACGCCCGGTACAACGAAGTCGGGCCAGGCTACTTCCGTACGCTCGGCATCCCCCTGATGTCGGGCCGCGAGTTCACGACCGCCGACACGGTCGGCGCTCCCAAAGTCGTCATCGTCAATGAGGCCTTCACGAAGAAGTTCAACCTGGGGCGGAATGCCATCGGCAAGCGTATGGGCACGGGCGAGAACAAGGAACAACTCGACACCGAGATCATCGGCGTGGTGCAGAACGCGAAGTACAGCGAGGTCAAGCAGGAGGTGCCGCCGCTCTTCTTCCGCGCCTACCGTCAGGACGCCGACGGTGTGGGATCGATGTATTTCTACACCCGGAGCACCGGCGATCCCGCGCAGACCGTGCGGTCGATGCCTGCCGCGATGGCACGCCTGGACCCGAACCTGCCGCTCGAGGACCTGAAGACCATGGAGCAGCAGGTGCGGGACAACGTGTTTCTGGACCGCATGGTCAGCACGCTCGCTGCGGCCTTTGCCGTTCTTGCGACGCTGCTCGCCGCCATCGGCCTCTACGGCGTGCTCGCGTACACCGTCTCGCAGCGGACGCGGGAGATCGGCTTGCGGATGGCGCTCGGTGCGGACGGTCCGCGCGTCCGCGGGATGATCATGCGGCAGGTCGGGTGGATGACGCTGGTCGGAGGCGCCATCGGGAGCGTCGGCGCGTATTTCCTGGGTCGGGGGGCGGAGGCGCTGCTGTTCCAGTTGAAGGGAAACGACCCTGTCGTCATGGCCGGCGCCGGCGTCGTGCTCGCGGCCACGGCGGTCGCTGCCGGGTACCTGCCGGCGCTGCGCGCCTCGCGCGTGCATCCGATGGAGGCGCTGCGATATCAGTAGGGGCCGCAGGAATGCGGGCTAGAACGCCCGGAGATACTGGGGCGGCACGTCCGCTTTCTGGCGGAGCCGCTGTGCGGCGTGGAGCGGCCAGTACGGGTCGCGCAGCAGTTCCCTCGCCATCACAATCAGATCGGCCTGGCCGCTGCGAACAATCTGTTCCGCCTGTTCCGGGGCGGTAATCAGCCCCACCGCCCCGGTCGGCATCCCGGTCTCCCGCTTCACCCGCTCCGCGAACGGCACCTGGTAGCCGGCGCCGATTGGAATCTGCTGGTACGGCACGAGCCCGCCGGATGAACAGTCGAAGAGGTCCACGCCGAGCGGCATGAGCTGGCGCGCGAGCGCAACCGAGTCGTCTGCCGTCCATCCTCCCTCGGCCCAGTCGGTGCCAGAGATCCGAACGAACAACGGGTCGCCGTCCGGCTGCACACGCCGCAAGGCCTCGACGGTTTCACGCAGCATGCGGGTGCGATTCTCGAACGTGCCGCCGTAGCGGTCGGTGCGCCGGTTGCTGAGCGGCGAGAGGAACTCGTGCAGCAGATAGCCGTGCGCGGCGTGCAGTTCGAGAATCCGTGCGCCCGCCTGCACCGCGCGCGTGGCGGCATCCGCGAACGCGGAAATGATCCGGGCGATGCCTGCGTCGTCCAGTGCCTCGGGGGTCTGGTACCCCGTGTCGAATGCCACCGCACTCGGGCCGGCGATCGGCTCCCACCCGCCCGCGGACGTGGCCAGCGGAGCCCCGCCCTTCCACGGGGCGCCCGTGCTCGCCTTGCGGCCCGCGTGGGCGAGCTGCATTCCCGGAACCGCACCGTGCTGGGCGACGAACCGGAAGATCCGCGCGAGCATCTCGACGTGCTCGTCTTTCCAGATGCCCAGGTCCTCAGGGCTGATGCGTCCCTCCGGCAGAACGGCCGTCGCTTCGGTCAGCACCGCGGCCGCCCCACCGATCGCGCGACTTCCGAGATGGACGAGGTGCCAGTCGTCCGCGAACCCGTCCACGCTCGAGTACTGACACATCGGCGAAACGACAATGCGGTTGCGCAGCGTGACGCCGCGGAGGGTGAGCGGAGAGAAGAGGATCGAGGTAGCCACGGAGTATTATGGCGCGCGCCGAGGGAGCAGAGGGTCCTTCTCGGGAGATATGAACCGCTCGCCGACGGTGGCGGGCGGCTACTTCACCGCAAGACCCACGGGACACGACACGCCGGTGCCCCCCACGCCGCAGTAGCCGTTGGGATTCTTCGCCAGGTACTGCTGGTGATAATCCTCGGCGTAATAGAACTCCCCTGCCGGCAGGATCTCGGTCGTGATCCGGCCGTAGCCGGCCTTCGTGAGTTCCGGCTGGAACGCGTCGCGCGATCGCTCCGCGGCCTCGCGCTGCGCCTCGTCGCGATAGTAGATGCCCGAGCGGTACTGCGTGCCCGCGTCGTTCCCCTGGCGCATGCCCTGCGTGGGATCGTGCCCTTCCCAGAACACCCGCAGCAGATCGGCGTAGCTGATCTTCGAGGGATCGAACACGACGAGCACGACCTCCGAGTGGCCGGTCGCGCCGCTGCACACCTCGCGATAGGTGGGGTTCGCCGTGTGGCCCGCACCATAGCCGACCGCTGTCGTAAAGACGCCTGGCAGCTGCCAGAACTTCCGCTCGACACCCCAGAAGCAGCCCATCCCGAAGACGGCCGTCTGGAGCCCCGCCGGAAACGGCGGCTCGAGCGGCGCGCCATTGACATGATGCGCAGGAGGCACCGGCAGCTTCGCCGCCCTGCCCGCGAGCGCCTCTTCCTTCGACGGGACTTTGAGCTTTTTATCGAACATGTGATCCTCGCTAATTTCGGCTTCCAGCTCCCGGCTTCCAGCTTCCCGCTACCCGCGTCCGGCTTCCAGCTACCAGCTCAGAGCCGGGGTTCGGCGGTTGGCCACCAACCTTAGCAGCAGGTGACTGGAACCCGAGGGCAGAACCTGGTTACTCAAAGTTCGAGGCTCGGAGCTGGAAGCTGGAAGCTGGAAGCTGGGAGCTGGGAGCTGGAAGCTGCCCGCCGATCTCAATTCTGACTCACCAGCATCACGATCAGGAACGCCACGATCGCGAGCAGCACGAGCAGCGCGATCTTCCACGGGCTCTTCGGATACCGCCCCGCCATCAGGCCCG
>JANPJN010000392.1:0-3151 GCA_031425515.1 Acidobacteriota bacterium
GAAGGTCTGCATGCCGGCCTGACGGAGGACGATCCGCGAGGGCACCTGCATACCGCTCATGTTCTGGTAGTTCAAATATTCGAACTCCATCGGCAGGTCGCCGACGACCGGATGCTCGACACGCGTCTCCACTTTCGTGACCAGATGCTCGGCGTTGAGGTACCCGGTGACGGTATACGTCTGCCCCGACGGTGATTTGTAGTTTGCCGGGGTGAAGGAGATGACCTGCTGACCGCCCTGCGTCCGCACGGTGGCGCTGTTGGCAGCCGCCCCCTTCAGAAAGCCCCAGGGAGTCGTCCAGACATTCAGCGCCTGCGTCCAGTTGGCCCCGGCCTGGGCGCCGGTGATGTTCTGGTTGAAGACGCCTGGCGGCGGCGGAGGGACGCCCGCCACCGTCGGCGGCTGCGTCGGTCCGGTCGCGCGGGACACCAGCGCGCCCGGGTCGGATGCGGTTGCCAGGTTGATGGTGCGTGTGTATTGCGTGATCAGTGTCACGTTCGCAGGCCCCATCGGCTCACCGATGTCCTTGCTCTGGCCGAAGGCGCCGTTTCGCGCCGTTCCCGAGTAGGTGATCGACGAGAGCGTGTCCGCCGCCATGGCCTTCGATGCCGCTGCGACAGCCGCCGCCCCGTCCTGCGCTGCCGCGCCCGTCGAGAGAGCGGTCAACAGGAACGCCGCCGACGCGAGCCTCGCCAATCGCATACTGCCTCCTGATCGATCGATTACTGTGAATGTGCGCAGGGTCTTCGACATTCTCTGTGCGCCCCGGGCGCGGCACGCCTGCCGACCACCGCTGGTCCGATGTGAGTGACGGGTCTACGCCGTCAACTCGCCCATCAGGGGCAGACCGTGCTGGCGACGGGACTCGTTGCCGTCGAACGCCGCGGATATCTTGTACAGCTCGAATCGACCGTCGCGGGCGGTCGATCCCACACGCCGCACCAGTGCCTGACGCTGGCGCGCCGTCATCGGTCGAAAACCCTGGGCGATGGCCAGGTTCTGGCGAAGCACCCGCATCGTATCGATGCCGCTGACCAGCGTGGCAATCGGCAGACTCAACGTGTAGCGGATGGCGTCCTGCGGCGTCACCGCTTTGGCCGTCACACAGCGCGCGTCGCCGCCCAGGCTCTTCATCCCGATGGCCGCAATGCCGCGGCGGTTCAACTCCGGCAGCACGCGCTGCTCGAAGCTCCGAAACGACGCGTCGAAGCAATTGAGCGGCAGTTGACACGCATCCCACGGGTAGTCGTGCGACAGCATCTCCAGGTGCAGCGCGGGATCCTTGTGGCCGGTGAACCCCACGAACCGGACCTTGCCCTGCTCGCGTGCCTTGTCGAGCGCCTCCACGGCGCCTCCCGGCGCGAAGTAGCTCGCCGGCTCGTCGTCGAAGATCACCTCGTGGAGCTGCCAGAGATCCAGATAGTCGGTCTTCAGTCGGCGCAGCGATTCTTCGAGCTGGCGCATGGCGGTGCGCGCGTCGCGGCCGTGCGGGCAGGCCTTGGTCATCAGGAAGACCTTGTCGCGTCGTCCGACAAGGGCTTTGCCCATGCGCGTTTCGCTCACGCCCTCGTTGTAGTCCCACGCATTGTCCATGAACGTGATGCCGCCGTCGATCGCGGCGTGGACGAGCCTCGTCGATTCGCGCTCGGTTCTGGGCAGGCCGAGATGCCAGCCGCCGAGCGCAAGACTGGAGACCGGGATGCCCGTTCGCCCGAACGGGCGCGTGGGGACTGCACCTGTGGATCTCGCCATCTCACCTCCGGACCATGCCCGACGTCACCGCGCCGGTTGCCTACTTCCCGATGGCGTACACGGCGTCGTCGGAACGAATGAAGAGCCGCCCACCCGCGACCGCTGGCGAGGCGAGCTGCCGCGCGCTCAGCGTGTTGCGCGCCAGCACTTTCGGGCTCCGCCCTGCGGACAGGACGATGGTCTCGCCGTCTTCGCTCACGAGGTAGACCTTGCCGTCCGCCGCTACGGGCGACGCGGTGTAGACGCCGCCAAGACGCTCCTGGAAGATGCGCTCGCCGGTGGCAGCGTCGGTGACGCTGAGCACGCCGACGTCGCCCATCATGTAGATCAGCCCGTCGTAGTAGACGAGCGACGAGATGTACGGACCACCCGATGGCGCTCGCCACACGACATGGCTCGTCGAGACGTCACCCGTGCCGCCCGGACGGATCGCCATGAAGGGACTGCTGCGATAGCCGCGGCTGGCGTAGATCACGCCGCCGTGATGGAGCGGCGTCGGCACCGCAAATCGATTGGGCTCGGCGATATGCCAGAGACGCTGGCCCGTGCCCAGATCGTGCGCGCTCACGCCTTCGCTGGAGTTCACGATGACCTCCCGCCGGCTGGCCGTCTCGACGACGAGCGGGGTGCTGTAGGACGTCACACCGGGGGACGCATCCATCTTCCACTTGACCGACCCGGTGCGGGCGTCCAGCGCGAGCAGGTAGGACGCTCGCTCGTGATACGACAGCAGGAGCAGGACCCCGTCGTGCACCGCCGGGGAGCTGCCGTGTCCCCAGTTGATCTGAAACGGGCCGTACTCGGCGCCGAGATGCTTCTGCCAGACCAGCCTGCCGGACATGTCGATCGCGGCGAGCTGTCCGGTGCCGAACCAGGCATAGATGCGCTCACCGTCGGTCACCGGGCTCGGTGACGCGAGGTTGTGCTTCTCGTGGACCGACGGCAGCGCGCCTTCGGCCGGCAACTCGAACTCCCACGTCCGCCGGCCGGTCGCACGGTCGAGCGCGGTCACCAGGAACGATACCTGGCCGGTGCCCGCACCACCCGCAGCGAGCGCCCGTTCGCCAGCCTCCGTGGGATTGCCTCCCTGCACGAGTCGCGGGCCCTGCCGCACCTCGCCGGTACCGGACTGCGACGTCAGGATGACGGCATCGTTCCACACGATCGGCGACGAGATTCCCACCCCCCGGACAGACGCCTTCCACGCGATCCCTTTGGTGTCGCTCCACTCGACCGGCAGGCCGCGCTCGGCCGAGACGCCCGAGGAGGCGGGACCGCGCCACGTGGGCCACTGCTGCGCCTGCAGGCTTGCCGCGAGGGCTGCCGCGAGCACGATAGCTATCAAGATTCTCGGCATGGTGTATCGGTGTCCGTCAAAAATGCGCCGGACGAGGCAGCG
>JANPJN010000393.1:0-2666 GCA_031425515.1 Acidobacteriota bacterium
GCCGGGCAGCCAGCAGCGCCTCCGCGATCGTGACGGCGGCCTGCGCGTGCTCGAGCGACGGGCCAATCCGGTCTTCCGCGTATGCGGCGCTGATCAGGCTCGCGACGAGTCGCGACCGGGCGTCCAGATTCCCGGGCGTGCGACTCGCGAGGGTGCGACGCAGCGCGAGCCCCTTCCGATGGTTGGCCCGGGCCGAGGCGCGATCGCCCAGATGGGCGGACCCGGTCAGGCCCTGGACATCGCCCAGGCGGTGATAGGCCACCGCCAGCTCTTCGAGCAAGACCGGATCCTCTGGCGCATCGAGGGCGAGCGCGTCGAGTTGTTCGGACGCGCGTGTGAGGAGCAACGCCCGCGCGGCGGTCGCGCCCGGTACCGCTGCGATGGCATCGTGCAGCTCGAACACCATGGAGCTGGCCACACGGCGCGCGTTCTGGAACCGCTGCTCCGCCAGCATTCGCTGACGGTTCGCCGCCCGTTCCTGCCACAGCGTCGTCGTCAGGCCGCCGACGAGCGAGACCAGCAGCAGCACGCCGGCGGCGAGAGACTTCCAGTTGCGCGTCGCGAACTTGCGCGCGCGGTAGCGCCGGGAGTCCGGCGCGGCGAGCACGGGGCGCCCCGTGAGGAACCGCGTGACGTCCTCGGCGAGCTGTTCGACTGACGCGTATCGCCGGTCCGGCTCCTTTCTGAGGGCTTTGAGGACGACCCACTCGAGCTCGATCCCGACCACGAAGCCGGTGCCCTGTCGCGCGGCGGTGGCCGGCCGCACGGGCGGCGTGTCACAGATGGCCCGCATCAGGTCGGGGTCCGTCAGCGCCGCAGGCCCGTACGGCCGCTGGCCTGTCATCAGTTGGAACAGGAGGACGCCGAGGGCGTAGACGTCGCTCGACACCGTCATCGGCTCGCCGCGGATCTGCTCCGGGCTCGCGGACTCCAGCGTGAACGCGCGCATCCCGGTCTGCGTGTGCGTGTCGGGCACGCCCTCCGGCTCCAGAAGTTTCGCAATGCCGAAGTCGAGAAGCTTGGGCGTCCCGTCCGGCGTCACGAGGATGTTGCCCGGCTTGAGGTCGCGGTGGATCACGAGGCGCTGGTGCGCGAACTGCACCGCCGCGCAGATCTGGCGGAAGAGCGACAGGCGCTGGAGGAGAGAGGCCCGCACAGCCTGGCAGTACTCGTCCAGCGGCGCGCCGTCCACGTACTCCATCACGACATACGGCAGCCCCTCCCCTGTCGTCCCGCCGTCCAGCAGCCGCGCGATGTTCGGATGATCGAGCGTCGCGAGGATGCGGCGCTCGTCGCGGAACCGTTGCAGCGCCAGCTCCCCGGGAAATCCGCCACGCACGATTTTGATGGCGACCAGTTTCTCGAACGCCGCATCGGCTCGTTCGGCGAGATACACGACCCCCATGCCGCCGTGTCCCAGCTCGCGCACGAGCTGATAGGGGCCGATGTGCCGGCCCGCGACCGCCGCCAGCGACGTTCGAGCCGCCGTCGCGACCGCGTTGGCCGCGCCGTCGTGCGCGAGAGCGGCCGTCTCCAAGAAGGCGCCGGCGCCGGCATGTGCCGCCAGAAGTGACGCCACCTCGCGCCGCAGCTCTTCGTCGCCGCCGCAGGCCTGGGCCAGCCAGTCGGCCCGCCCGGTCTCGGCTTGCTCGAGGGCGGCCGCGGTCAGCTCCGTGATCTGCGTCCAGCGCTCGGGTGTGGGAGCCGGTGGCCGGGGCATCGCAGGAGCTTACCCCGGGCGAGGGGGAATCGGAGGGAGCGGTCTGGACGCGAGCAGGATGATCCACATTTCAGCCCGTTGGCGCGTGTATGGGAAGGGGGGCCTTCCGGACAGATGGAGGTGGCTCCCCCCAACACAAGGGGTCGGACATGACATTGCGAACGATCACGACGGCGTCGGCAGGGGCGATTCTTTTCGTGCTGACGGGTCTATGGGCTTCTGGCGGTCTGGCGCCGGGTCGTGGGAGCGGGTCGGATCACCCTGTAATCGCGTCCGAATCAGCGTCGGGCGCCGCCGCTCACCCGTCCGCGTCTCACCCTGCGCCCCTTGCCAACGCCAGCCCGCGCCAGCCCCGACCCGCGCCGGCAGGGGCCGGTGCCCCGTCGCGAACTGCCTTGCCGCCAGAGGAGTCGCCCGCGCAGGTGACGATGTCGGAGAGCTACGGAAAAGTGCCATTGAGCTTCGAGGCCAATCGGGGCCAGACCGATCCGTCCGTCGAGTTCCTGGCCAGGGGGGACGGCTACGGCCTGTTTCTCACGCCCACCGAGGCGGTCCTCACCCTCCGCGCACCGGCGCCGCCTGAACGCGTTGGGCGCGATGGTTCCGCGGTCGCAGGTCGCGCGACACGTGAAGAGAAGCCCCGGCAGACCGCGGTCGTGCGGATGCGGCTGACGGGCGCGAACGAGCGCCCGCGGATCTCCGGGCTCGATCGCCAGGCGGGCACGAGCCACTACTTCATCGGCAACGACCCCGCGCAGTGGCGGCGCGACGTGCCGAACTACGCCAGGGTGCAGTACGAAGAGGTCTATCCCGGCATCGATCTTCTCTACTACGGCAACCAGCGGCAGCTCGAATACGACTTCGTCGTGGCGCCGGGCGCCGACCCAGGCGTGATCGCGCTGACGTTCGACGGCGCTCAGCGCATCGCGACGGATGCCGCCGGCAA